>JBQDJW010000095.1:0-7877 GCA_052086425.1 Pseudoclavibacter sp.
CATCGTGTGGCAGATCATCTCGATCATCCTGTGGGGCGTGCTGTTCGCCGTGCTGGCGAATCTCGGCGTCGCCGTCCTGCGGTAGCGCGCACGGCGCGACGATCTGCACCTCCCCCGATGCGGGCCGACCGGAGATTCCGGTCGGCCCGCACTCGTTCGAGGCGCGTCGCATACTCTGACCCCGTGAACACCATGGGCGTGCTGCGCGGCGTCAACCTCGGCGGCTGGCTTGCCCTCGAGCGATGGATCACGCCGTCACTGTTCGAGGGCACGGATGCGCCGGACGAGCGGACGTTCATGCGCACCCAGGGTGCGCGCGAGCGGATCGAGGCGCATCGCGAGACGTACATCGTCGATGACGACTTCGCGTGGCTGCGCCGCGCCGGCATCACGGCCGTGCGCATTCCCGTCGGGTACTGGATCATCGACCCCGACGAGCCATACGTCGGCGGACTCCACCACCTCGACAGGGCCTTCGATCTCGCCGACCGGCACGGCCTGGCCGTGCTGCTCGACCTGCACGGCGCTCCCGAATCGCAGAACGGCCGCGATCACAGCGGGCGCTCCGGGCGGGCCGACTGGTTCCGCAGCGCGGCCGCCCGCGATCGCACGCTCGGCATCCTCGATCGCCTGCACGCCCGCTACCGCGACCGCGCCAGCTACTGGGGGCTCGAGCTCCTCAACGAACCGCGCCTCGGACTCCTCCATCTGGCGCTGCGACGCTTCACGCGCGCGGCCGCAGCCCGGCTCGGCGGCGACGCGCGCATCGTCTTCCACGACGCATTCACGCCCAGGTTGATGAGCGGCGCGCTGCGCGGCGACGGGCGCGCCGTCATGGACGTGCACCTGTATCACATGACGAGTCTCGCGTCCCATGTCACGTCGGCCGAGCGGTTCGTGCGCTGGAGCGGGCCCTGGTACTCGCGTCTGCTGCGCGCGGCCGGGCGTGCGCAACCCGTCGTCGTCGGCGAGTGGAGCGGCGTGCTGCGCGGGGATCGGCTCGCGCGCGTGCCCGAAACGCGGCGCGCGGCGCTCACCTCGCGGTACCTCGCGCTGCAGCTCGCCGTGTACGAGCGGCACGCCGCCGGCTGGCTCTACTGGACCTACAAGACCGAATCGCGCGACACCTGGAATTTCCGGGCGCTCGTCGAGGACGGCGTGCTCCGCGTGCCGCGGGAAGAGGCCGGCGGCTGAAGCCGCTACGTCTCCGCGCCGTCGGAGGCCAGGTGGGCCACCGCATCCGGCCCGCCCTCGAGCAGCAGTCGGAATCCGTCGGCGTCGAGCACGGGGATTCCGAGGTCTTCGGCCTTCGCGAGCTTGGAGCCGGCGCCGGGGCCCGCCGCGACGAAGTCGGTCTTCTTCGAGACGCTCGACGCGGCCTTGCCGCCCGCGGCGATGATCGATTCTTTGGCGCCGTCGCGGGTGAAGCCGTCGAGCGCGCCGGTCGCGACGACCGTGAGGCCAGTGAGCGGCCCCTCCACCTCGGTCTTCGCGCCGGGGCCCGGATGCCCGGGCGTCGCGAACTGCACACCGGCGGCGGTCCACTGCTCGACGATCTCGCGGTGCCAGTCGATGTCGAGCCACTCGATGATCGACTCGCCGATGATGGGGCCGACGCCCTCGACCGCGGCGAGCTCCTCCACCGTCGCCGCACGGATCGCGTCGAGCGAGCCGAACCAGTCGGCGAGCGCCCGCGCGGCCACCGGCCCGACGTGGCGGATGTTCAGCGAGACGAGCAGCCGCCAGAGCTCCTTCGTCTTCGCCCGCTCGAGCTCGTCGAGCAGCTTCTCGGCGGCGCTCGACGGCTGCACGAGCTCGTAGTCCTTGCGGATGCCGGCCTTGCGCCGCTCGGCGGGCGTCATGTCCTCGGCGCCCGGCGGGTACTCGCGCGACACCTTCTGGAACGGCCGCCGGACGGTCGGCTCTCCCGTCTCGTCGTCGGTCTTCGGCTCCCCCGTCTCGCCGTCGCGCACGACGACCGCGATCGGCACGAGCTCGTCGATCGTCAGGTCGAACAGCCGCGCCTCGGTCACGAGCGGCGGGGTTTCCGGATGCGACGGTTGCGTGAGCGCCGCCGCCGTCACCTCCCCGAGCGCCTCGATATCGAGGCCGCCGCGAGAACCGATGTGCTCGACGCGACCGCGTACCTGCGCGGGGCACGAGCGGGCGTTTGGGCACCTCAGGTCGATGTCGCCCTCTTTCATGGCGCGAAGCGGGGTGCCGCACTCGGGGCAGTCGCTCGGCATGACGAACTCGACCTCGTCGCCGGTGCGGGCCTCGACGACGGGCCCGAGCACCTCTGGAATCACGTCGCCGGCCTTGCGCAGCACGACGGTGTCGCCGATGAGCACTCCCTTGGCACGCACGACGTCGCGATTGTGCAGCGTCGCCATGCGCACGACCGAGCCGGCGACCTCAACCGGCTCCATGACGGCGTACGGCGTGGCCCGTCCGGTGCGGCCGACCCCGACGCGGATCTCGACGAGCGTCGTGTGCACTTCTTCCGGCGGGTACTTGTAGGCGATCGCCCAGCGCGGCGCGCGCGAGGTCATGCCGAGCTCGTCGTGCATCGCGAGGTCGTCGACTTTGACGACGATGCCGTCGATCTGGTGCTCGATGTCGGCGCGATCCTCGCCACGCTCGGCGACATACGCGAGCACGTCGTCGTCACCCTCGAACACGCGCACGTGCGGGGAGGTCGGCAGCCCCCACGAGGCGAGCAGGTCGTAGACCTCGGACTGCGTCGCGACCGGCGGGTTCGGCCACGCCCCGATGCCGTGCACGTACATGCGCAGTGACGCGGTACGCGCGGCGCCGGCCTCGTGCTCGAGGCCCGTCTTCTTGTCGAGCTGCTGCCGCAGCCCGCCGGACGCGGCGTTGCGCGGGTTCGCGAAGGCCGGGAAGCGCCGCTCGGCGCGCGTCACCTCTGCCGCCTCGTCGAACTCCCCGCGGGTCGCGGCGGGCCTGGATTCCCACCTGGCGCGCGCCTCGTCGACCGAGCGCGGGCGCAGCGCGGCCTGCAGCGCATTAAGCTCCTCGAACGCCTCGACGGGGATGAACACTTCGCCGCGCACCTCGACGATCTCGGGGTGCCCCTCCCCCTCGAGCCGCTGCGGGATGAACGTCATGCGGTGCACGTTCTCGGTCACGTCCTCGCCCGTGCGACCGTCGCCGCGAGTTGCGGCCGACGTGAGCGCGCCGCGCTCGTAGCGCAGGCTGAGCGCGAGTCCGTCGATCTTCAGCTCGCTCAGCCATGCGACGTTCCCGCCGGCGGCCTCGCGGGTCTTCAGCATCCACTCGCGAAGCTCATCGGTCGAGAAGACGTTGTCGAGGCTGAGCATTCGCTCGCGATGCTCGACCGGGTCGAAGAGCGTCGAGACACCGCCCGCGACCGTCTCGGTCGGCGAGTCCTGCGACATGAGCTGGGGGAACTCGCCCTCGAGTCCGCGCAGCTCGGCCATGAGTGCGTCGTACTCGGCGTCGGTGACGACTTGCGCATCGCGCTCGTAGTACGCCTCCGAGTAGCCGGCGATCAGTTCGCGGAGCATGTCGACTCGGGCACGGGCTGTCTCGAACCCGGCGCCCTCGTCGGCGCTCATCGCGCGGCGCCCCTCGCCGCGGCCCGCTCCGTCAAAATCTTGGTCGCGTTCTTCCGCGTGACGCCGAGAAGCCACTGCTCATGCTTCGCGAGCTTGTCTGCCGCTCGCTTCTCGCTCGTCGTCTCGACATACGACTGCCAGATGCCGACGGCCGCGATGAGCGCGGCGAAGACGCCGAAGATGATCGGCCACGAGCCGTCGAGCTGCATCACGAAGACCGAGAACACCCACACGACGACGCCGATGGCGAGCCACAGGGCGATCGCGAGCCCCCAGTCGCGCCCCTCGAAGCGGCGCGCTGCCTGCGAACAACGGCCGGCGAGCGATGCGGCGTCTCGCTGGAACTTCGATTCGAAGTCGGTGCCCCATCGCTCGGGCTCGTCGAGCCGACGGTACGACTGCGCCCAATTCTCGACCTTCTCGGTGAGCAGGTCGAGGGCCTTGCCCGGCTTGAGCTCCGGCGTGCCCGCCGCGCGACCGGCACCGCCTCGCGACTGACGACTGCTCTGACTCACGCTGCTCCTCGTGCATTGGCGGCGGATGCGGCGGTCGCGTCCCCGACAGACGTCGCGCCGGCCGTGCGGTCGATGGTGAACTGCCCGACGACTCGCGTGCCGACGAAGATCACGGCCGACTGACCTGGGGCGACGCCGTGCATGGGTTCGTCGAGTTCGACGTGCACTTCGTGCCCGGCCCTGGTCGGGTCGTCGCGCTCGACGACGTCTGCGGGCACCGACCGCACGCGCGCGGTCGCTGCGACCGGGTCGCCGTGGGCGCGCACCTGCACGTCGCACGAGATGGCGTCTCCGTCGGCGATCGGCGCGCCCGCCCAGGTGCACCTGCCTCCGGCGAGCTCGCGCACCGCGAGCGCCTCGCGCGGGCCGACGACGACCTCGTTGCGCACTGGCCGAACTTCGAGCACGAATCGCGGGCGGCCGTCCGGCGCCGGAACGCCGAGCGAGAGGCCCTTGCGCTGCCCGACCGTGTAGGCCTGGGCTCCCTGGTGCGTGCCCAGGTGCGCACCGTCTCGGTCGACGATGTCGCCCTGCTCGAGGTCGACGTGCTCGGCGAGCCAGCCGCGCGTGTCACCGTCGGGTATAAAGCAGATGTCGTACGAGTCGGGCTTCTGCGCGACCGTCAGGCCCCGGCGCTCCGCCTCGTCGCGCACGAGATCCTTCGAGGGCGTGTCGCCGAGCGGGAACCAGCAGTGGCGCAATTGCTCCGCGGTCAGCACGCCGAGCACGTACGACTGGTCTTTCGCCCACGCGGATGCGCGGTGCAACTCGCGACCGCCCGTCCCGTCATCGACGAGGGTCGCGTAGTGGCCGGTCGCGACGGCGTCGAAGCCGAGCTCGATGGCACGGTCGAGCAGGGCGGCGAACTTGATCTTCTCGTTGCAGCGCAGACACGGGTTCGGTGTGCGCCCGGCGGCGTACTCGGCGACGAAGTCGTCGACGACGTCTTCCTTGAAGCGCTCCGAGAAGTCCCACACATAGAAGGGGATCCCGAGGCGATCGGCGGCGCGGCGCGCATCCATGGCGTCTTCGACCGTACAGCAGCCGCGGCTGCCGGTGCGCAGCGTGCCGCGCGAGCGCGACAGTGCGAGGTGGACGCCGACGACATCGTGCCCGGCTTCTACTGCCCTCGCGGCGGCGACCGCCGAGTCGACGCCACCGCTCATTGCGGCAAGAATTCTCACCGCATCAGTCTACGTCGCGAGTCGGACTGGCCGCCTCCCGCTCCCGGCCTCCGTGGCGCCGGCCGCTCGCCACGCGCATCCGGTTGCCCTCTTCACGACGGCGCACACGGTCACACGAACTGATCGTCAATCGCGGTCGGGCGTCACAACGCGCACCTGGCCCGTCGCGAGCGCCTCGGCCGGGATCTCGCGCTCGACCGTCGTCGCCAACTGCTTCTCGCGGAGGAAGAGGGTCGCGACGAAGCCGAACGCCATGAGGGGCGCGACCCAGAGGTAGATCGGCATGAGCGCGTCGGTATACGCGGCGATGACGATTTCGCGCAGCGACTCCGGCATGTCCCACACGACGGCGGGGGTGAGGGATGACACGCCCCCGCCCCGCGAGGAGCCTGCGGGCAACTCATTCGACAGGATGTCGGTCAGGCGCGACGCGAACACCGCCCCGACGACGGCAGATCCGAGGGTCGCGCCCACCTGCCGAAAGTAATTGTTCGCGGCCGTCGCCGTCCCCACCATGGCATTCGGGAACTCGTTCTGCACGATGAGCGTCAGAATCTGCATCGCGACACCGATGCCGAGGCCGAGGACGCCGAGATAGATGCACACGAGCCAGATGGGTGTCGACTCCTGCACGGTGCCGAACAGCGCGAGCGCCGCCGCGACGATGATGCTGCCGGTGATTGGGGCCCACTTGTATCGACCGGTACGCGTGACGGTGCGTCCGACGATGACGCCAGTGGTGAGCATCGTGGCCATCATCGGAATCATCAGAAGGCCGGCGATCGAGGCGCCGAGCCCGGTGCGCACCTGGAGAAAGGTGGGCATGTAGCCGAGTGCACCGAACATGGCGACGCCAAGGGCCAATGACGCGATCGTGGTGAGCCAGAAGTTGCGGTGTCTGAACATGCCAAGCGGAATGACCGGTTGCGAGACATGGCGCTCGACGAGGATGAATGCGACGACGGTGAGAACGGTGACGGCGATGAGGCCGAGGATGATCGGAGACGTCCACTCGTACGTCGATCCGCCCCAGGTCGTGATGAGCACGAGCGAAGAGGTGCCCAGCGCGAGCAGCATCATGCCGCCGAAATCGACCCGACTCTTGCCGCGCACTTTCGGACGCTTCGGCAGGCGCAGGAAGATGATGGTGCCGAGGAGCGCCAGGATGCCGAGCGGCACACTCAGCCAAAACGCGTAGCGCCAACCGGGCCCGTCGGTGATCCACCCGCCGAGCAGTGGGCCGGCGACCGATGAAAAGGCGAAGACGCTGCCCATGACGCCCATGTACTGGCCGCGCTCGCGTGCCGGAACGACGTCGGCGATCGTCGCCTGCGAAAGGATCATGAGGCCGCCGCCGCCGAGGCCCTGCACGATGCGCGATGCGATGAGGGCATTGATGTCCCAGGCGAGCGCGCAGCCGACCGAACCGAGCATGAACACCGAGATCGCGATGATGAGGAGCGGCTTGCGGCCGAGCGTGTCGGACAGATTGCCGAACACGGGCATCATGACGGTCGACGACATGATGAATGACGTCACGACCCAGCTGATGTGCTCGGCGCCGTGAAGCTCACCGACAATGGTCGGGGTCGCCGCAGAAATGATCGTGTTGTTGAGCGACGCGAGCAGCATCGACAGCATGAGCGCGATGAAGACGAACAGGATGCGCGGCTTCGGTGCGTCCGATGCAGCCGCGTTCGCGGGGGCGTCGCCGCCAGTGCCAGGTGCCAGGTCATCTCCGGAGGAGCTCTTCGACGTGGTCATAGCGTGTGTTCAATCACCTCTCGAAATCGTGTCGTTGCACGGCGCAGCGTGCCTTCGCGGTCGGTCAGCATGTTCTCGGCGTCGTGGGTCACGGCGTAGCGGATGATCGCGCCGGCAAGGCTGAGGAGCACTCGCGCTTCGTCGGCATCGACGTTGGGCCCGAGCGCCTCTGGCGACTCACCGAGCTCGGCACGACGACGCAGGTAGTCGAGTACGAGGTTCTCGGCTCCGGTGATATTGACCACGAAACGCGGTCGCAGTGCGGGTTCGCGCTCGATGAGCAAGCGTCGCCGCTCGTGATAACCGGGCCCGGGCACCGGGTACACCTCGCCGAGAATGTAGATCAGGATGCGCATGGTGCGCTCGAACGGCGCGGCCGGCGGATCTTCCTTCGCGACGGCCATGAGCTCGTCCGGATCCACGTGCGGCTCGCGCATGCCAAGGATGGCGTCTTCCTTGGTGGGGAAGTAATTGAAGAAGGTTCGGCGCGAGCACCCGGCGCGCTCCGTGATGGCTTCAACGTTCGCCGCCCCGAGCCCGTCTTCGAGGACGAGTTCTGCGGCGGTGTCGTGGATCAGCTTCCACGTCGCGGTGCGGTTCCGCTCCCGGAGTGAGGTCGAATGTTGCACTCACACAGTGTATGCATGAGTGCACATTTGCACAAGTGCACAACGTGCCCACAAGTGCATGTTCAGGGTGCGCGCCGGCGTCGCTGGCGGGGCCTGTGGGTGGATCTGCTTCCGGCAGACCCTCGAAACGGCATCCCCGGGGCCTGAAAAACCCGCACACACACAAAAACGCCCGCTCCCACCCAA
>JBQDJW010000096.1:0-5601 GCA_052086425.1 Pseudoclavibacter sp.
GAGGCCCGCGCCGGCGTCATCGCGGCACGCGAGACCGCCGGCGCGCGGCTCGCGGGCACGCCCAGGGCGACGAATCGCGAGGCGTCCGGCAAGTGGCTGCGCTCGGCGCCCATGCGCATCCCTCCCGCTGAAACGACGGAACTCGACCGGGCCCTCGATCGCGGGCTCATCACGATGCGCGGGTACGACCGCGTGCTGCGCGTCGCCTGGTCGATCGCCGACCTCGAGGGAGCCGATCGGCCGGGTCGCGCCCACCTGCGCGAGGCCCTCTTCTACCGCATGTCGGCGAGGGGCGCCGCGTGACCGGGCAGATAGACGAACGAACGACACGACAGAGGGGACAATCCATGGACATCGGTGAGCTCGGGCCAGCGCCCGTGAACGAACTGCTCCGGCGGCGCCCGGCGCGCGAGGCGACCGCCTGGCGCCGCGCCGTCGAGAACTCCGCCATCTCGCTCGCCGCAATGGGGCGGTGCGACGACCCGGCGCGCATCGAGGCGAGGTTCGCGGCGATCGCCTGGTCGTCGACCGTCGAGCCAGGCGACCTCGACGCGGGGGAGCTCGTCGCCGCGATCGGCGCCATTCCTGCCGCCCGGCTCGTCCTCGGCGCTGAGCCGGTCGCGGCCATTCGGCTCGCACTCGAGGCGGTCGGCGCGGTGACGCCCCTGACGCTGTTGCCCGACCGCCTCGAGCGGGCCGTCGACCGTTGGCGCCCGCGGGCCTCGCTCGATCTTTTCGAGCGCAACGTGCGCTCGGGCATGGAGCTCGGCACGCTCGTCGCCATCCCCGGGGATCGCGATTGGCCCGAGGGGCTCGACGACCTCGGGGCCGGCGCCCCGCACGCCTTGTGGATTCGCGGAGAACGGGGCCTCGCCGACCTCGGCGTCGGGTCGCGCGCCGACCTGGCCGCCGCGCTCGTCGGCTCGCGTTCATCATCGCCCTATGGCGACCAGGTCGCCATCGAATTCTCGGCCGGATTGGCCGCCCGGGGTTCGACGATCGTCTCGGGCGGCGCCTACGGCATCGACATCGCCGCCCACCGCGCCGCCATGACCGACGGCGGAACCACGATCGCGGTGCTCGCGGGCGGCGTCGACCGGCTCTACCCGGTGGGCAACGCCGATGCGCTTCGCCGCATCGCGGCCTCGGGCGGGGCGATCGTCGGCGAACTGCCGTGCGGCAGTGCGCCGACCAGGTCCCGGTTCCTCAGGCGCAACCGGCTCATCGCGGCCATGTCGGTCGCGACGATCGTCGTCGAGGCCGGGTATCGGTCGGGCGCGCTCAATACGGCAGGGCACGCGGGTGAACTCGGCCGCGCACTCGGAGCCGTTCCCGGCAGCATCCGGTCGGCGACGTCAGCCGGATGCCACCGGCTGATTCGCGAGTTCGACGCCGCGCTCGTGTCGAACCTCGCGAACGCGATCGAGCTCGTGCACGGGGCGTTCGAGGTGCAGCCCGAATTGGAGGGCCTCGATGGATTCGCCAACGTCGGAGGCGTCGGTGAGACCGGCGGACTCGACGGCGACACCGCTCGCGTCTGGGAGGCGCTGCAGCCGCGCCGCGGCCAGTCGGCGCACGACCTCGCGCGGCGGGCCGGGCTCTCCGAGGCGTCCGTGCGCGGAGCCCTCGCGATGCTCGAGCTGGAGGGGCGGGCTCTCGACGCCGGCGGCGCGTGGCGGAGGGCGGGCGACGCGGCGAGGTGAGACGCACGAGGCCGCACGGTCGGTTCTGCTGTGAGCAGATCCGCCGTGCGGCGGCACACCGGCGACGTACCCTGAGACGCATGAACGACGAGACGAGTTCGCCGACGGCACCCGCCCGCGTGACGCCGCTCCGGCGGCGCGACCCGCTGTGGCGCGACCTGGTCGGCGGCCGCCTTCGCACCGTTCGGAACGACCGCGGAGACATCATCGCCGATGTCGCCGAGCGCGCCGGCGTCTCGCCGCAGTACCTTTCCGAGATCGAGCGCGGCCGCAAGGAGGCGTCGAGCGAGATCATCGCCGCGGTCGCAGCCGCCAACGGACTGACCCTGCTCGACCTCACGCTCGCCGTCTCAGAACAGCTCGCCGCAGGAGCCGCCGCACCCGCGGCCGCCGCGACCGATTCGCGGTCGGCGTTCGCCCTCGCGGCATAGCCGGCCCCTGTCGTCAGGCCTCGGCGAGAGACCCCGCCGCGCTCGGCGGGAGGCGCCCGGCACCTCGCCGGATTCTCCCCGCGAACACGCCTCCAGCATCCGTCACGCCGCCGACATGAGGGCCCGCCCCTCGATGACGTCGTCGATGAGGCCGTAGTCGCGAGCTCCCGCCGCGGTGAAGACACGGTCGTGGTCGGTGTCGGCGCGCAGCACCTCGACCGCCTGGCCGGTGTGGCGTGCGAGCGCGTGCTCGAGGTCGGATCGCAGCCGCACGATCTCGTCGGCCTGCAGGATCAGGTCGGGGATCGCCCCGCGGCCCTGCGCGTTCGGCTGGTGCAGCACGACGCGCGCGTGCGGCAGGGCCGAGCGCTTGCCCGCTGCTCCGCCGGCGAGCAGCACGGCGGCCGACGACACCGCCTGTCCGACGCACGTCGTGGCGACGTTCGGTCTGATGAACTGCATCGTGTCGTAGATTGCGAGCGCCGCGCTCGGGTCGCCGCCCTCGCTGTTGATGTAGAGCTGTACGTCGCCGTCGGGATTGTTCGAGTCCAGGTGGAGGAGCTGCGCGATGATCGCGTTCGCCACGCCCGCGTCGATGCCGGTGCCGAGGTAGATGATCCGCTCGGTGAGCAGGTGCGAGTAGACATCCATGATCCGCTCGCCGCGGTGGTCTTGGCTGACGACGTTGGGGATCGAGTAGGTGCTCATCGTTGCGCCTCCGTCGTGTCTGCGAGGCCGCGGTTGCGGCCGAACCCGGTCGGTGCGACGGCGCCGGGACGGATGCCAGCGAACTCGGTCACGATCTCGTCGATGAACCCGTACTCTCGTGCCTCTTCTGCCGTGTACCAGTGGTCGTGCAACGAGTCCTCGAAGACGCGCTCGAGCGGCTGACCGGTATCGGCGGCGGTGAGGCCGAGCACCGTGTCCCGGGTGTGCCGCAGGTCGTCGGCCTGCAGCTCGATGTCGACGGCGGCGCCGCCGATGCCCGATGACCCCTGGTGCATCAGCACTCGCGCGTGGGGGAGTGCCTTCCGCTTGCCAGGGGTCCCGGCCGAGAGGAGGAACTGGCCGGCGCTGTAGGCGATGCCGAATGCGAGAGTCGAGACGTCGTTTCGAATCATGCGCATGATGTCTCTGATCGCGAGCATCGACGGAACGGATCCACCGGGGGAGTGGATCCACAGTGCGATGTCTTTCGCCTCGTCGTCGACCGACAGTTCGATCAGTTGGGTCGCCAACAGCATGCCGTTGTCGTCGTCGAGGGGGCCGTCGAGCACGATCACGCGACGCTCGAAGAGGTCGTGTCTGACTCGCTCGCTGAAGTGCGGAATGCCTGGTGAATCGCTCATGGCTCCACTCTTGTCGCGAGCCGACAGGTGTTGGGCGAGTTCTGCCGACGGCAGCGCTGCTGTCGGCAGCGTCGGCCTCACGAGCTCCGCCAGCGCGAACGCTCTATCCCCGTCCGGGACCAGATCGGCCGCGACGTCGCGCGCCGCTCGTCGCCCGCGGCCCGGTGGTCGCTACGGTGGCTGCGTGACCGAGATTCGTGGTGCGATCGGCGAGTACCTGCGCTCGCTCGACCGAGAGCGCGCCGCCTCGCCGCACACGACCCGCTCGTACCGCGCCGATCTCGACGACCTCGCGACGCACCTCGAGGCGGCCGGACTGAACGTGGTCGACGAGCTCGAGCTCGAAGCGCTGCGCGACTGGTTGTGGTCGGCGTCGCAGCGCGGGCTCTCGACGGCGACGATCGCGCGCCGCGCCTCGACGGCGCGGGGGTTCACTGCCTGGCTCGCGCGCACAGGCAAAGGCCCCGACGCAGCCAGGCGTCTGCGCTCACCGAAGGCGGGACGGAGCCTCCCGCGCGTCGTCGCGGTCGACGAGATGCGGTCGATGCTCGAGACGCTGCAGGCGAAGGCCGATGCCGGCGACCCGGTCGCGCTCCGCGACGTCGCGCTCGTCGAGTTGCTGTATGCAGGCGCGATTCGCGTCTCCGAGTGCTGCGCGATCGACGTCGCCGATCTCGATCTCGAGCGCCGAACGGTGCGGGTGCTCGGCAAGGGCGGCAAGGAACGCACCGTGCCGTTCGGCGGTCCCGCCGCCGCGGCGATGGTCGACTACCTGCACCGAGGGCGACCCGAGCTCGCGATCGGCGAATCGGGCGACGCCGTGTTTCTCGGCGCCCGTGGTCGTCGCATCGGCCCGCGCACGGTGTACGAGCTGTCGCGGCGGCAGCTGGCGGAGGCGTCGGGCGGCGGGCCCGCCGGCCCGCACGCCTTCCGGCATACCGCGGCGACCCACCTCCTCGACGGCGGTGCGGATCTGCGGGCCGTGCAGGAGCTGCTCGGCCACTCGAACCTCGGAACGACGCAGATCTACACCCACGTCAGTGCCGAGCGGCTTCGCGACGCCTATCGGCTCGCGCATCCGCGCGCTTGATCGCAGCCGCGGCGATCACGCAGCCGATCGCGACGGCACCGACGCCGCCGACGGCGATCCAGTTGAGGTCACCGCCCGTCGCGGCGAGCGATGTGTCTTCATCGGGCGCCGGTGCGTCCGGGAGTGGCGCATCGGGTTCCGGATGCTCCGGTTCCGTCCCCGGAGGCGCGGCCGGCTGCGTCTCGGGTGGCGTCGGAGTGGGCGTCGGTGTCGGCGAGCCCGTCGGGGTCGGGGCAGGCGTGGTCTCCGCCGGCGGAGTGGGCGTCGGCTCCTCCGCAGGCGCGACGAAGGCGGTCTCGCTCGGCACGCCGAAGTCGTCGTGCCACTCGTATCCCTCCGGCAGCGGGCTCGGCGAGGCCTGATCGGCCGACCGGATCGAGACGACCCACACGTAGTGGCCCGGGGTCTCCGCTGCGACCGGACGTGCGAGGTCGGCGGTCGAGACGCGCACGGGCACGGTCGTCGGATCGTCGACCACGCCGCCGATGGAGGCGGTCAACGTCGCCGCGACGGGAGCGTCCGCCGGTGGTTGCGTCGACCGTTCGGGGGCCGACTCGAATGGGCCGTAGACGACGGCGGAGACGACGACGCTCGCGAACGCGCCCGATTCGTCGCGCGGCCACTCGCCGTCGGCGACACCCGGTGTCCAGACATCGACGAACGGGTCGCCGAGGGCGAGTTCCGCAGACTCGACCTGCGTCGTGATCGTCGGCGAGAACGTCGGGCCGTCGGTGGTCGCGGCGCCCTCGAGGGCGATCTCCGTCCGTTCAGCGCCACCATCGCCGCCGAGCAATTGCGCACCTGGCGTCTCGAACGATGACAGGACCGGCAGCCACGATTCGGTTTCGCCGACGAGCGTCGCGGTTGCGCTGACCGTGATCGGGATACCGACCGGCCGGTCGCCGTCGACGCGAAACTCGAGTCGTTCGCCCGGTCGCATCGTCGCCTCGGTGCTCCCGGCGTCGCCATCCTGGCCGCCATTGCCGCCATTGCCGCCATTGCCGCCATTGCCGCCATTGCCGCCATTG
>JBQDJW010000096.1:5701-7838 GCA_052086425.1 Pseudoclavibacter sp.
CATTGCCGCCATTGCCGCCATTGCCGCCATTGCCGCCATTGCCGCCATTGCCGCCGTTGCCGCCATGAGGCGTCGGGTCGCCCGCGAAGTCGTCTCCGTTCCCGCCGGTCCCTTCGGTCCCACCAGCGGCAGCCGAGTCACCCGCCGCACCCGTTTCGCCGGTTCCCGAGAGGCCACCCGCGGCATCGGCGCCTGTGCCCTCCGTGTTCGCCGCATCCTGGTGGCCGCCGAAGCCTGGCGTTCCATCGGGTTCTCCGCCGAGCGCGCCGTCGGCATCCTGCTCGCCGCCGACCTGCGCGGGAGCGCCGGCGTCGCGAGCCCCGTCGCCGGTCGCGAAGACCGCGCCGTCGAGCACGACGTTCGCCTCAGCGTTCGCATCCGACGCATCGAGCGCCACGACCCCCGACTGCCAGCTGCCGTCGTCGAACTGCACGTCGAGCGAGCCGCTCAGCTCGGTCTCGCCGGCGACCGCCACGGTCTCGGCATCGGCTCGAATCGTTTCGAGCGTCTTGAGGACTGCGTCGCGATGCTGCTCAGGCACTCGCACGATTCGGGCATCGTCGCCGGCGCCGACCGACGCGAGGTCGTCCGCTCCGACGATCGCCCACACGTACATCGCGACGGCGCTCGCCACGATCGGGTCGTCGGTCTGCCCGTGCGTCGAGATTGCCCAGTTGACGGACGCGAGCTCGTCGGACGCGACGCCGAGTTCTCCAGGTCCGACGTCGCCCGCCGCATTGGTCGTGCCGATCGGGCGGTCACGAAGCGGCTCGAGGCAGTACACGTTGCGTCCCTCGAAGCGGTAGGCGCCGATACGCCCGTTTCCGCCGTTGTCGACGTTGTCGAACCCGGGACCGTAGTCGGCGGCCGATGCGGCGCCGGGAGTCGGCACGACGAAGATCGCCAGAACTGCTGCGGCCACGATCGCGAGGGCGGCGATCGCGATCGCGCGCGGGTGTTGACGGGCGAAGGATCTCAGTGCGACGGGTCGGCCGGAGCGTTCCGGTCGTCCGGTGCGCCCGGCATCCGAGTGGTCGGAAGTCGGGCGGCCGCGGCTGTGCCGCCGCCCGAGCGGCGGGCTCATGAGTTCTGGGTGCTGCGTTGGCGGACGGGTGGCGGCGGTTCGGCGCACGTGGGTTCCTTTCCCGGTCGGTCGGTGGTGCTGAAGGCGAACGAAGCGGCGGCGTCGCCGAGCGGCAGGAGCACTGCGGGGGCGAGGGCGCCGAGGAGGAGGAGCGGATTGAGGTAGCCGCCGTCGACGCGCGCGCCGAGGTGGAGGCCTCCTGTCGGTTCGTGCGAGACGGTCGTGCTCAGGGTGCCGACGACGTGGCCTCGCTCGACCCGGTCGCCGGCCGACACGACCGCGTCGACCGGCTCGAAGCTCGAGACGGACCCGTTGTCGTGCTCGATCGAGAGCACTGGCCGATCGACGACGACGCCCGCGAAACGGACGACGCCGTCGGCAGGGGCAGCGATCGAGGCGCCCGCAGCGACCTCGAGGTCGATGCCGCGGTGACCGGGCGCGTATGGCCCCGTGAGTTCGAATGGCCGGGTGACCGGGTGCGGCGGTGCGACGGGCCACGACCACGAACCCTCCAGAGCATCAAGGTCGGCGGCCGCGGCATGCGACAGAGGGGCAATCGCGAACGCTGCGACCGGCGCGAGACTCAGGGCGGCTCCGAACACGAGCGCGCTCAGGACGGCGACGATCAGGCTCGCGATCGCCGACCTCGGCCGGTGTGGGATCGTGTTCATGCGCACGATGGTCCCCGTTCGTGCGGCCGCGTCGCGCGTCAGATCGCGGCGCCTGTGGACAGGGATTTCTCCACAGGAAATCGGCGACAGACTCGCGCCCGAAGACAGCGGGAGGAGCATCCGCCCATGCCCGGCGCCTGAACGTCCGTATCAGGTGTAGACTTCCGGTCGCAGTCTCGAACGAGACTGACTTCGCGTGCCCGCACGAGGCTCGCATCCCAGGTCTCCATCGCACCGGCCACCGCGCCGGAGCGAGCGAGTGGATGCGCGCCAGGGCACCAGGGATCGCGGTAATCCGCCGCATCGACAACCGCACTCGCGCGTTCGCGCGCACAAACACGGAGGAACGACCATGGCCGTCGTCACAATTCGCCAGCTGCTC
>JBQDJW010000097.1:0-4842 GCA_052086425.1 Pseudoclavibacter sp.
CCTCGATCGGCGCGACGCGGGTCGCCCGGATCGCGGGCGCGAGCGCCGTGACGGCCGCGAGCAGCACCGCGGACCCGGCGATGATCGCGATGAGCCACCCGGGAACGAGGAGCGGCACGATGCCGAAGCCGCCCGCGGAGATCGTGAGCGAGCCGAGCGTCGCCTGCGCGCCGACCCAGCCGTACGCGATGCCGAGGACGGCTCCTGCGCCGATCGCGACGATGCTCGTGATGACGGCCTCGAGCCCGATGGAAGCCCGCACCTGGGCGCCAGTGGCGCCGACAGCTCGCAGCAGGCCGAGCTCGCGCTGCCGCTGCAGCACGCCGAGCGACAGGTTCGCGACCATGCCGGTCGCGCCGATGATGGCGCTCACGCCGACGAGAGCCACCGTGATCCAGGTCAGCACGTCGAGCATGCCGTTGGTCACCTCAACGTACGCAGCGCTGTTCCCGTCGTTGAGGCTCGCGGCGTAGTCGAGCGTGACGGCGCGCGTTATCGCGATCGCGACGACGAACATGACGGTGAGCGTGACGCCGACGATCATGCCGATCGTGCCGCGGGTGGCGGCGCGCGGCGAGCGGACCGCGTTCGAGGCCGCAAGGCGGGCCGCGACTCCGCCGCCCATGACCCGGCCGACCGCGGTGAGAAGTGCCGGGACGAACATCCGGGCACCGACGACGAAGCCCGTGAACGACGCGGCGCCGCCGACGAAGGCGATCGGCAGACCGAGCGGCGTGCCCGCACCGAGCGCGGCGCCGCCGATGAGCAGCAGGGCACCGCCGCCGACAAGGATGATCGCGAGCACGCGCTGCACGATGGGCGTGCGGCTCAGGTCGAGCGGCGCCTCGACGCTCTGCGACAGGGCCTGCACGGGCGAGACGCGACCGACGGGGCGAGTGCCGACCCACGCCGCGATCGCGATGGTCGCGATCACCATGACCGCCGGGACGAGCGGGCGCCACGAGAACATCGTGTACTCGAGGTCTGGCAGGTTGCCCGCCGCGACCAGCTGACCGATCAGGATCGCATAGGCGATCGTGCCCGCGATGAGGCCGGTGATCGTGCCGATGACGCCGGCGATGACGCCCTCGATGGCGAGCTTGCCGCGCAGCGATCCCGCCGTCGCGCCGAGCAGGCGGTACTGGGCGATCTGCCGCACGCGCCCCGCGACGATGGTCGAGAAGCTGTTCACGGTGACGACCGCGGCAGAGAAGGCGCCGAGCGCGAGGAATACGAGCGCCGTGATGAAGACGATCAGGCCGGCCGTGCCGCTGTCCTCCGGGATGAGGTCGGTCACGAGCTGCGAGCCCTGCACGAGCGCGACGCCGTAGATCGCGATGATGAACGCGACGACGCAGGTGACGATGTGGTCGCGCCAGCGACCCCGGGCCCCGCTCACCCGACCGGTTCCCGTTGACGGCGCCTCGGCGGAGGGCGCTCCGGCGGCCGGCCGCTGGTCGGTTGCGGCTGCGACGGTGCTCATTTGAGCGCCCCCTCGGCCTCGAGCATGACGTTCGAGATCTCGCGCGCGTCGAGCCCGCGGGCCACGCGCGTGATGCGGCCGTCGTCGAGGAAGACGGTGCGGTCGGCGATCTCGGCGGCGAGGGGATCGTGCGTGACCATCACGATGGTCTGGCCCGCAGTCGCCGCCGCGTCGCGCAGCAGGCGGAGCACTTCGGTGCCGCTGCGGCGGTCGAGATTGCCGGTCGGCTCGTCGGCGATCACGAGGCGCGGGCGGGTGCCGAGGGCGCGGGTGATCGCGACGCGCTGCTGCTGGCCGCCCGACAGTTCGTGCGGCCGGTGGTTCAGGCGATCGGCGAGGCCGAGTCGCTCGACGAGGCTCGTCACATAGGCGAGCTCGTCGCCGGTGGGGCGGCGGCCGTCGAGGCGGAACGGCAGCAGGATGTTCTCGTAGGCCGAGAGCGTCGGGATCAGGTTGAACGCCTGGAACACGAAGCCGATCTCGCGGCGGCGCAGCGTCGTGAGGTCGCCATCGCCGAGGCGGGAGATTTCGCGGTCGCCGATGTAGACCTCGCCCGCCGTCGGCCGGTCGAGCCCGGCGAGGCAGTGCAGCAGGGTCGACTTGCCCGAGCCGGACGGGCCCATGACGGCCGTGAACTCGCCGCGAGGCACGTCGAGGTCGACGCCTCGCAGCGCCATGACCTCAGCCGCGCCTGGCCGTCCGTATCGGCGGGCGAGGCCACGGATGCGCGCGGCGGCCGGAACGGCGCCGGTTTCGGGCATCGCATGGGGGTTGGCGCGGCCGTCGGCCGAGTGTGCGGCCGAGTTGGCCACGTGGTCAGGGTGGGCGGGCATGCTCTGCTGCGCCGACTGAACAGGGTTGGCCTGGTTGACCGGGTTGGCCTGGTTGACCGGAACGGGCGGGTGACCTGACGTGGACAGGGGCGTGGATGTCATACCGAACACGCTATGAATCCGCCGGGCCTGGCACATCTGCCGCTCGGGGTGCTGGCCTCTGCCGCTCGGCAGATTGTCGGATGCTGCGCGCCGGCGCGCGACGGGGATCAGTGCACCCGAGGTGGCAACAGGCCGTGCTCGTAGCCGAAGACGACGAGCTGTATGCGGTCGCGCAACCCGAGCTTCTGCAGGATGTGGCTGATGTGCGTCTTGACCGTGCCAGCCGAGACATACGCGGCCTGGCCGATCTCGGCGTTCGACAACCCGCGCGCCGCGAGCACGAAGATCTCGCGCTCGCGCTCGCTCAGCGAGTGCCACTCGGCTGGGGGCACGCGGTCGGGCTCCCGGCCGCCTCGCGAACCGGCGCCGCCCGGCACTCCCTCGCTCGGCGCATCCGGCCCCTCGCCACCGCCGTGGAACCTGGAGATGAGCTCGGCCGTCGCGTTCGCCGCGAACAGCTGGTTGCCGGCGTACACGGTGCGGATCGCGCCGACGAGCAGCGACGGGTCGGTCGCCTTCAGCACGAATCCGCTCGCGCCCGCGGCGACCGACCGCGCGACTGCCTCGTCGAGGTCGAAGGTCGTGAGCACGATGATCTTGGGGGCGGCCTCGCCGAACTCGGCCACGATTCGACGCGTCGCCTCGATGCCGTCGATGCCGCTCATCCGCACATCCATCAGGACGACGTCTGGCCGCGCCTCGCGCACCATGCCGAGCACGGCCTCGCCCGAGTCGGCCTCGGCGACGACCTCGAGGTCGGACTCTGCCCCGATCACGATCGCGGCGCCGCGCCGGAACAGGGCGTGATCGTCGCAGAGGGCGACGCGGATGCCGGTGTCTGGCATTCAGTGACCTTTCGAGGTCGTTGGTTCGTGGAAGGGCGAGGCGGAGCGGGCGTGGGGGTGCGACGGTGCCGGCGGTGCCGGCGGTGCGGGCGGTGCGGGCGGTGCGGGCGGTGCGGGTTCGGGTCCGGATGCGGCGGGCCGGGAGGCGATTGATCCGGATGC
This sequence comes from Pseudoclavibacter sp., assembly GCA_052086425.1. GTDB lineage: Bacteria > Actinomycetota > Actinomycetes > Actinomycetales > Microbacteriaceae > Pseudoclavibacter. The sequence continues at coordinate 3,426 of JBQDJW010000097.1, forward strand.
GCGGGGTTCGGATGCGATTGGCCCGGATGCGGTGGGCGCGTCGATCGCGGGAGCGCCGGCGACCGGGTCGGGCGCGGCGCCGGTGCCCGTCGGCAGCACGACGTCGACGACGAACGATCGATGCCCGTCGATCACGAGGTCCGGGTGGATCTCGATCGTGCCGGCCTCGAGCAGCACCCGCTCGCGGATGCCGATGAGCCCGTGCCCTCCGGTCGGGATCGGTCGCGGGTCGTCGCCGTCCGAGTCATCGGCCCCGGGCGCGGGTGCGGGGCCCGCGCTCCGGCCGTCGGCGCGCAGGCGGTTGCGCACGGTGACGCGCAGCGCCTCTGGCCGCCAGCCCAGCTCGACGGTGGCGCCCGCGGGCGCGTCGCCGTGGCGCAACGCATTGGTGAGGCACTCGCTGACCACGCGGAAGACGGCGAGCGAGACGCCCGGGGTGAGTGGGCACGGCTCGCCCCGGTCGATTCGCGTGACACGCAGGCCGAGGGACTCGACTCGACCGATGACGGTCGGCAGCTCGGCGATGGTGGGAACGGCGGTATCGCTCTGCCCGTGACGCAGTTCGGTGAGGAGTCGCCGCACGTCGGTGACCGACTCGCGGGCAATGTCGCCGATCGTACGTGCGAGGTCTTCGGCCTCGTCCGGGTCGGCGCGAACCGACACCCGCGTGCCGTCTGCGAGCATCGCGATCGACACGAGCGAGTGGGCCAGTACGTCGTGCATCTCGCGGGCGACACGGCCGCGCTCGTGCTCGACGGCGACGCGGTCGCGCTCTGCGGCCGCCTCGACCTCGGCGACCTGCTGCGCGATGCGCGCCTGCTGCGCCCGCAGCACGAGCAGGCGGGCGAGGCCGAACAGCCACGCGCATACGAGGACGACGACGATGAGCGCGTGGATCACCGTGACCCAGATCCACGCACCGGCGCTGGAGCCTCCGGGCGCGAGGGCGGTGAATCCCAGCAGCGCGAACGAGATGTACGAGGACGCGACGAGCGCCCCGACGATCGCGACGACGAGCGAGACGCGCCGTACGAGCGGCGTCCCGAAGGCCGCGCACGCGTAGACCACCATCAGCTGGCCCAGATTGACCGGATTGGGGACGCCGAGCGAGGCCATCTGCACGATCGCGCCGACACCGACGGCGATCAGGGCGAGCGCGGGCGAGAAGCGGCGAATCACGATGCCGCCGGCCGTGAGCGCAATGATCGCCATCGCGACGATCGCGCGCATAGGCGCATTGCCGGCGAACGCGATGCCCGTCTCGGCCGCCAGACCGACGAAGGGCCCCGCGAGGATCGCGACGACGACGGCGAGCGACGCGTCGAACGCCCACTCGGTGGGCCGCAGCCGCTTGAACATGCGTGCCACCATACGCGCCGGCCGTCCGCCGGGGCCGACAGTCCCGTCTGGCCGAGGC
>JBQDJW010000097.1:4942-7811 GCA_052086425.1 Pseudoclavibacter sp.
TGCCACCATACGCGCCGGCCGTCCGCCGGGGCCGACAGTCCCGTCTGGCCGAGGCAATGATTTACGAGTTTGTACGCTGGAATCGCTGCATAAGCACGCAAGCCCGTAGATCATTTTCGGCCGGGTTCCTTCGCCGAGCTCAAAGACCCGACGGGAGAATCCCAGTGACCTCGGGGGCGAGTCCTGGGGCTTTACTGCACCAATTCCGGCGCCGACGTCGCGAACCGGCGCTCCGCGAGCATCCGGGCCGCACGCTCGGTCGATACCCCGTCTTCGGCGGCGAGCGCGAAGACCTCGCCGAGCGTCGCGCCGATGCCCTCGACGTGCGCAGCAACCTCCTCGGCGCTCCAGCCGAGTACCTCGCGGCCCACGAGGTGGATTCCACCGCCGCCGTTCGCCACGAAGTCTGGAGCGAGCACGATACCTCGGTGCGCGAGCACGTCGGCGGTCGCGACTTCGTCGAGCACGTTGTTCGCGGCGCCCGCGACGACGCGCGTCGGCAGCTCCTCGGCGACGGCCGCTGTGATGATCCCGCCCGTCGCGCACGGTGCGAACACGTCGCTCGCGGTCGTCAGCGCCGCGGCGTTGTCGATGATCTCGGCGCCGAACTCGCGCGCGGCCCGCTCGCAGCGCGCCGGGTCGATGTCGGTCGCGATGACGTGCGCGCCCTCGGCGGCGACTCGCGCCGCGACGTCGTGGCCTACTGCGCCGAGGCCCTGCACCAGCACGCGCCGGCCGCGCAGGTCGTCGAACCCTGCCTCGCGGATCGCGGCGCGAATCGCGACGTGCACGCCGTGCGCCGTCTCGGGTGCGCTCGACCCGGGGCCGCCCGCACCCTCGGAGCGGCCGAACGCGTAGCCGCCGCTGCGGGAGTGCAGCACGTCCATGTCGGCGGCAGACGTGCCGACGTCTGGACCGGTCCAGTACTGGCCCGCGACGGTCGCGAGGTTCTCGGCGTGCACGGCCAGGATGCGCTGCCACGTCGCCTCGGGCAGTTCGTGGCGGGGAGCCGGCAGCGCGATGACCGACTTGCCGCCGCCCATCGGCAAGCCCGCGATCGCCATCTTGAGGGTCATTGCGCCCGCGAGTCGAGTCGCGTCGCGCAGCGCGTCGGCCGGGCTCGCGTACTGCATCGCGCGCGTGCCACCCGCCGCCGGCCCGAGGGCGCGCGAGTGAATCGCGATGCTGAAGAACGCCCCGGTCTCGCGGTCGAAGCCGACGCAGCCGACCTGCCCGTCCCACTCCGTGATGACCTGCTCGATGCTCACTGCCGAACCCTCCTGACACTCGTCGTCATGGAGGCATCTTGACGCGCGCATCCGGCCCGGTCTACGGCTTCGCGCAAGGTCGGGACGACCCCGAGCGAAACTCCGGGACGCCATGCCAATCGTCTGTCGAGCCGGGCCAGATCGGGCCAAAGCGACGCGGTTGCCGCTCGGGTCGGGGCCCGGATGCGCGTGGCCGAGCTCCGGATGCGCGTGGCCGAGCTCCGGATGCGCGTGGCCGAGCTCCGGATGCGCGGGGCAGCGGCAGATCCGGATGCGCGGCCGAAGGCCCGGATGCGCCGATCAGTCGAGCAGGAGTGCGGGCTCCTCGAGAATGGTCGCGACGTCGGCGAGGAAGCGCGACGCGACGTCGCCGTCGACGAGGCGGTGGTCGAACGACGCGGTCAGGGTCGTGACGCGCCGAACCTGCACCTCGTCGTCGACGACCCACGGCTTCGGCTTGATCGTGCCGAGGGCCAGAATGCCGACCTCGCCGGGGTTGAGGATCGGCGTTCCCGAGTCCATACCGAACACGCCGATGTTCGTGATGGTGAACGTGCCGCCCTGTTGCTCGGCCGGCGCGGTTTTGCCGTCGCGGGCGCGGATCGTGAGCTGCTCGATCGCCTGGGCGAGCTGCAGCAGCGACATGCCGTGCGCGTCCTTGATGTTCGGCACGATCAGGCCGCGCGGGGTCGCGGCCGCGATGCCGAGGTTCACGAAGTGCTTGATCGTGTATTCCTCATCGGTCCACGCCGCGTTCGCCGTCGGATTGCGGCGGATCGCCCACATGACCGCCTTCGCGACGACGAGCAGGGGCGAGACCTTCACGCCGGCGAAGTCGGACGACGCCTTCAGCCGCTTCACGAACTCCATCGTGCGGGTCGCGTCGACGTCGACGAACAGCGTCACGTGGGGCGCCGTGAACATCGAGGTGACCATGGCGTTCGCGATGGCCTTGCGCACGCCCTTGACGGGGTGTCGCTCCTCGCGCACGTCGCCCCAGGCGGGCGTCTCGAGGTTCTTGAAGAGGCTCGCCTGCTGCGCGTGGCGCACGACGTCGTCGCGCGTGATCTCGCCGGCGAGTCCGGTCGGCTCGACGGTGTGCAGGTCGACCTCGAGGTCGCGGGCGAGCTTGCGGATCGGCGGTTTCGCGATGATCGGGGCCGCGGATGCTGCGGGAACGCTCGTGAGGCGCTCGGGCGCCGCGCTGGCCGGCTGCGCGGCCGTCGCGGCCGCTTGCGCCGACAGTGCGGACTTGGCCGCGGCAGGGCCCGCGTTCTGCGAGACCGGCCGTGGCGCACCGGGCGCGGAGCCCCGCGCGCCCGGAGCGCCGGGCTGCGTCGCCAAGGTTCGCCGCGTCGACCGGCCCCCCCCGCCGCGACGCGAGGCGGGCGCGTCACCGAGCCCGTAGCCGACGAGCACGCTGCCGGACGACTCGTCGTCGCTCTGGATCGTCGACGCCGTTTCGGCCCGCGCAGCCTCGAACTCGGCGTTCGCCGCGGCCGCACTCGCGGAGTCGGACGCGCCGGTCGCGGCGGGGGCGGGCCCCCCCGGGGGCGGGGCGCCGCCGCCCCCCCGCGGTGCCGGGGCCGACGGCCCCGGGG
>JBQDJW010000098.1:0-7753 GCA_052086425.1 Pseudoclavibacter sp.
CTCGACGACGCGGCGCACGCGGTCGACATCGGATTCGTCGTAGTCCCGGTGCCCGCCGAATGTGCGATCGGCAATCACCAGGCCCTGCTCTTCGTAGTAGCGGAGCGAACGGACACTTACGCCGGCCGACCTGGCGACCTCGCCGATGCGCACAGGACACTCCCTCGGTGCAAACAAGCAACGGACTTGAAACTCACATCAATGTGAGGTTCTAACGTACACCTCATGAACATCTCTGAAGCAACCGCCCTCGTCACCGGCGCCAACCGCGGCATCGGCCGCCACCTCGCCGCCCAGCTCCTCGAACGCGGCGCGACCGTCTACGCCACCGCCCGCCGACCCGATCTCATCGATCTCCCAGGGGCCACCCCGATCGCCCTCGACATCACCGACCCGGCCTCCGTAGAGGCAGCCGCCCGGACCGCTGACGACGTGAACCTGCTCATCAACAACGCGGCCATCGCCACGCCCGCTTCGCTGCTCGGCGATCTGGATCAGGTGCACGCCGAGATGAACACGAACTTCTGGGGAACCCTGTCGATGGTGCGCGCCTTCGCGCCAATTCTGGACGCCAATGACGGCGGAGCGATCGTCAACATCGCCTCTGGCGCGTCGTGGATGGCGATGCCGGGCGCCTCTGCCTACGCCGCCTCCAAGGCGGCAGTCTGGAACATGGGCAACGGACTTCGTCACGAGCTCGCCGACCAGGGCACGTCGGTGATCTCGGTCCACCTCGGAGTGGCCGACACCGAGATGAGTCGCGATGTCGTTCTGGACAAGATCGACCCGGCCGACGTCGCGCGTGCAACACTTGACGGCGTCGAACGCGGCGATTGGGAAGTCATCGTGGATGAGCAGACCGCGCTCGTCAAGGAGTGGCTCGCGAAGGACCCGAAGGAGTTCTACGCGATGCTGCATCAACTCCTGACCGCCTGACGCGCCGGCGGAACGCAGCTGCGGGCCACGCGAACCGCCTGCGCCAGACCCTCGGACGGACGGGTCTCACCCCGCATCCATGCGGGGCGAGACCCGTTCATGTTCCTTTTGAGGGACGACGGGTCGGCACGTTCAGACCTCGCCGGGCGGCCAGGTGGTCATGGCGGCAGCCACGACGCCTTCGAGGTCGTTGCGGTCGTGTCCGTCTCGAGCGAGTTGCGAGAGCCCTTGCCAGACGGCGACGGAGAACGTCGCGAGAGCGTGACCATCCGTCTCGGCGGGGAGCTCAGCCCGCTCGATATCGGCGCGGATCAAGCCCTCGATCAGGGACGCGGTCTGGGCGCGGCGCGCCCGCAGGTTTGCTGCGATCGGCTCGGAGTCGACAGTGTGGTTGGTGGCTCCGTTGAGGATCAGGCATCCGGCGGGACGACCAGGCAGGGTCTGGTGGATCGCCGCCTGTGTCAGCAGGCGCCGAACGGCCCGGTATGCAGTGGGTTCTGCCTCAATGGCCTCTTGGACGTAGCTGCCGTAGCGGTGGGCGTAGGCCTCGACGGCTTCCTCGAAGAGCGTTTTCTTGTCGGTGAAGGCCGCATACAGGCTCGGTGGCGTGATGCCCATTGCGTCGGTGAGGTCGCGGATCGACACCGTGTCGTAGCCGCGTTCCCAGAACAACAGCATCGCCTGCTCCAGTGCGGCGTCACGGTCGAACCCTCTCGGGCGTCCAGTCCGGGCAGCCATCACACCATTCTATAGCGATCGATCCGGAATGTGTTACCGTCTTTTTCTATATTGATCGCTACAGAATTGGGCAGGGCCATGACACTCAACGGAAAGACAGCCCTGGTGACGGGCGGCGGGCGTGGAATCGGCCAGGCGGTCTCTCGACGCCTCGCTGCCGAAGGAGCTCACGTGGTCGTGCACTACGGCTCCAATCAGCGAACTGCACAGGAGACCGCCACGGAGATCCGCGAGGCGGGCGGACGGGCCGACATCCTCGGCGCGACTCTGGGGCGGCACGACGCCGAGCAGGAGGCCGCCGAGCTCTGGGAGAGATTCGACGCGATCAGCGACCGGCTCGACATCCTGGTCAACAACGCCGGTACCGCCGACGGGCGGGGCACGATCGACACCATCGAGATCGATGGTCTGACGCGACTGATTGCAGTCAACACCCTGGCCCCGTTCTTCATCACGAAACTCGCCCTGCCGCGTATCAGCGACGGTGGCCGCATCGTCAACGTCTCCACCCACCTCACCCGTGGCGCCGCTCAGCCCGACCTGATCGGCTACGCCATGACCAAGGGCGCCATCGATGTCTTCACCGCGACCCTGGGCAAGCAGCTCGGGGTCCGCGGCATCACCGTCAACGCCGTGGCACCCGGAGTCGTCGACACCGACATGAACGCCGAATGGCTGGACTCCGCGCGCGATGCGGTGGCGGGGCTGTCACCGTTGGGCCGCGTCGCCCTGCCTTCGGACATCGGCGACGTTGTCGCCTTCCTGGCATCGGATGACAGTCGCTGGGTCACCGGGCAGCACATCGATGCCTCAGGCGGGGCGCTGCTGTGACCAAAGCACGTCCAACACTGGCACGGACGCGCCTGCCCACGTGGTTGCCGTTCGGTGCCTTGGTCAGCATCGAGTTCCTCACCGTGATGGATACCGCGGTGGTGAACATCGCGCTCCCGACGATCAAAGACGACCTCGGCTACAACCACACCGAGATCTCGTGGGTGGTGAACTGTTATCTCATCACGGTCGCGGGGCTCCTCCTGGCAGCCGGACGCCTGGCCGACGCGCTCGGGCGGCGACGCCTGTTCGTCGCCGGGACGATGGTGTTCACGATTGCTTCGGTCAGCTGTGGTCTGGCAGGTGAGCCGTGGCATTTGCTTGCCGGCCGCGCGATCCAGGGACTCGGTGCCGCCTTGGTGGTGCCAGCCGCGCTGGCGTTGATAACCGACCTCTTTCCCGAAGGGCCCAGCAGAATTCGCGCCCTTGCGATCTTCGCCAGCATGGGAGCGGTGGCGGCTCCCATCGGCCTTGCCCTTGGCGGGTTCCTCACCGAACTCGACTGGCACCTGATCTTCTGGATCAACGTGCCACTTGGCGTGATGATCACCGCGATCGCATTCATGGCCCTACCAGCACCATCGACCGCTCCGATCGCGGTCGATCTCGTCGGTGCAGTGGCCGTGACCGGCACGTTGAGCCTGACCGCGCTGGCTGCGGTGTTGCTGGAAGCAAACGGACCGTGGGCCGCAACCACGGTCGCCGCGGCCATCGGCGCGGTCGTCTTCGCTTTCGTCCTCGCGCTCCGGCAGCGGTTCGCAACCAACCCGCTCATCCCGACTGCACTGTTGCGGATCCGGTCGATCACCGTCGGCAACGGCATCTTCGCGCTCGTGGGAACCGTGCTGCTGGGGACCTTCTTCTTCGTCACGCTGTACCTCCAGGAGACCCGAGGACTCGCGCCGTTGCCTGCGACGCTCGCCTACGTGCCGATCCCGCTGGCTGCACTCGCGGGAACCCGGCTGGCTCCCTGGATCATCAGGCGACTCGGCCCGCACAACGCCTTGGCTGCAGGGCTACTTGTCCAGGCTGTGACACTCGCGATCTGGGCAATCGTGGGCAATGTCGGCGGGCCACTCGCTTTCACGCTCATAGCACCGACCGTCCCCTGGGGTGTGGGGATGGGCGTCTCTATCGTCAGTTCCTTCGTCGTCTGCACCAGCGGAGTCCCGGGACCCGTTGCCGGTGCCGCCTCGGGCCTGGCCACCACGGCCTACCAGGGCGGGGGCGCCGTCGGGCTGGCGCTGGTGGCTGCCCTCGCTGCCGCGACCAGCGACACCACCGGGTCCGCGAGTTCGACGCAGGCTACAGGGCTCATCGGCAACCATTGGGGCATCTGGGCACTGGCCGGTATCGCGCTCCTCGGGGCCGCCCTCACGAGAGCGCTGCCGCGAAGCCAGCAGAAACTCGCCGCAGGCGAGGGCTCCGATGGACCGGACGCGCCAACCCAGCGAGCGGGCCGCAGCGGGGGCCAATCGGACTCCTGACGCCGCGGCTGCCGGCTGGCTGGCCGAGCGCGTGATCTTGAGCAGGCGCCGAGTCGGCCCGATCGTCGACGGAATTATTGATGTGGCGGACCAACAGACCGCCTGGACACAACACTGCCCCGTCATCAGACGGGGCACGTTTCGAACTTCGTAATTCTGGTGGATCTGAGGGGAATCGAACCCCTGACCTTCTCATTGCGAACGAGACGCGCTACCAACTGCGCCACAGACCCAGGTCGCTGACTTCAATGGCGGAACCGAAGCATCCGCGCCGCCGAAGCAACCAGACGACTATAGCGCACCTCGCGCGCCCCACACAAAACACGGCGCAGCGACGCGGCGGACACTGGTCAGCCGTGAATTCGACGCCGAGCGGGTGCCTTCACGATCCGTCGGCCCGCCTAGCCTCCGAAGCCGCCGCCGGTGCCACTCGTGAAGCCGGGATCGGCCTCGGCGTCAGCCTCCTGGCCACCGCCGTTGCCGCCGCCACCGTTCGAGTCTGCGTCGTTTCCGTTGCCGCCGCCGCCGTTCGCGTCGCCACCATTGCCGCCGCCACCGTTGGCGTCGTTTCCGCCGCCACCGAAGTTGTCGCCGTCGTCGTCACCGCCATTGCCACTGCTGTCGTCGTTGCCATTGTTGCCGTCACCGGGCGTTCCGGTCTGCGACGGCGGCGGGCCGACGGTCGCGGGGCCGGTCGGAGTCGGTTCCGGCTCGTTCGTATTGTCCGACGGCGGCACGTACGTGACGCGGTTGCCGAGGTGCTCGCTCATGGCATTGCCGACGAGCTGCGGCAGCTCGATCACGGCGGCCACGAGCGCGTCGAAGTCTTGCCCGCCGGCCAGCGAGCGAATCGTATTGCCGACCTCTTCGATGCGCTCGTCCGTCTCCCACTCGGAGTACGGATACGCTTCGAGAATCGCGGTCGCGCGGTCGGGCAGCGTTTGCGAGTAGGTCTCGGTGAAGTAGGTCTTCGCGTCGTCGACCTGCGACTGCGCGCCTCCCGCGTCATTCGCGAGTATCGCGTCGTTCGTGTCGGTGATGCGCGTATCCATCTCGCCCTTCACGTCGTCGGCGGCGATGCCATTCGACATGACGAACGCCGCTTGCAACGGGTCGAGCTGCTCTTGAATCGCCTGCACTTCCGGCGTCAGCGCGACGACGCTCGGCAAGCTCTGCTCGGCCTGCTGGGCCGCGAGAGACTCGCGCCGCCAGTTGGCGAAGAAACCGACTGTGAGCGGGATAACAAGCGCCATCAACACCACGAGCGAGATTGCGACGAGCAGCCCGCGTCGCTGCGTCACCGAGTGCGACTGGAACTTGTTCCACGCTCCCCCGCGCTGCCATCGCACGCTCGTGGCACCGGTGCGATCGACGATCTCGTCGGGGCCTTCGGCGTTGAACACCCCGGGCGAGACATTGAGCGGCGAGCCGTCGACTTCGTCGAAGGGATCGTCGCCGTTCGATGCCGTACTCATAGTGCTCCAGGGTGTGCGGGTGCCAGGTGCGCGTCCGCACCGACCGCCGAGTCTACGTCACGTGACATCCGCGCCCCAGTCCGGGCGGACCGGGCGCGGACGTCGACACGAGCGCGAGGCGGCGAGGCGTCAGGCGGAGCGGCGTCGAAGCCCCGCGGCCGAGTGCTCGTGCGGGCGGTCTTCCGGCCGCACGTACACGCGCTCCGACTCGGCGACGATCCCCATCTGCTCCCATCGCGAGGGGCGCGATGCGAGCCGACCGGGAGGCGCTTCGATGGGGGCGAGCTGCACCGCCTCAGCAAGGGCCTCTCGCTGCAGCGGCTGGGTCGCGGCGAGCGAGTCGTGGGTGTCGGCGCTGATGCGCGCCTGCGGCGCTGCGCCATCTCGTGCGACGGCGACGTGACCGAAGGTCGCGACGCCGGGCTGGCGGTGCGCGTCGCGAATGGCCTGCTCGCTCGCGCGGGCCGCGGCACGCAGCGCGTCGATGTCGACCGACGGAAGGCGACGCCCGCCGTCGGGACCCTGCGGTCCCCCGTTCGGGTCATCACCGGATGCTGCCTGTTCGCGCAAATACAGCGGCTTCGGTACGGCGACCGGCGTCCAGCCGGCCTCGACGGGCTCGGCGACGACGACCGGCGCCTCCTCCTCCACGTCGTCGAAGCGATGCAGCGGCTGGGCGACGCGCGCGACGGGCGCCGTTTCAGCGCGCGCGGCCTCGGCAGAAGACCGCGAGCGCGCACGCTCTGTCTGGCGCTCGGCGGCGAGGCGCTGTGCGGCGGCGACGCGCGAGAGTTGGTGCAGCATGGCGCAGGCGGCGAGCACGACGACGGCACCACCGACGAGCACCCACCAGTTCGCGCTCTGCACGCCGAGCCAGGCGCCGACGCCCGCGGCGGCGAGACCGGCGAGCATGGTGGCGGTCGTCAGGAGGCGTCCGCGGCGAGTCGCGGCGGCCGCGCGGCGGCGGTCGTCGTCGTCGCGGGGCATCCGCACGGTCGGCAGTGCCTTCTCTGCGGCGGCGCGGCGCTGGCGCTCGGCCTGCTCTGCCGCGCGCTTCGCCTGCTTCACGCGACGCTGCTGCTCGGCGACGCCGCGCTTGCTCGACTCGACCTGCAGGTCGCTCGGCGCTTCGGCGGTCTCCGCGAGCGCCCGAAGCGCCTGCTGCAGCTGCACCGCGTTTCGCTCGGTCGACAAGTAATTGCGTCGCCGAACGTACGAGGGCACGAGATACGCGACCCACAGACCAATCGCCAGCAGCAGCACGAGGCTGCTTGCGCCTCCGAATTCCATGTCCGCAACACTAGGTACAGATGTGACGAATGTGACGAATTGAAACTCGCGTGTCTCAGAGTGTTTTCTGTGACTCGTGTTGCTCAGCGTTCCAACCCGACCGCACGGCGATCGCAAAGCGACCGGCCGGCACAGCGTCGAACCGCCTACGAAACGCGCGTGAACGGCAGATGCGGCCCGTCGTCGCCGGGTTCCGGCCCCAGCGGATCCTGCGACCGCTCGAGGTCGCGCTCGGGCACCGCCGCGAGCGTCGGGTCGGCGTGCCCGGCCCGCCAGCGCCGCAGCACCCCGTACGGCACCTCCTCGCGCACGACCGCGAAGCACACGTGGTCGCGCCAGTCGCCGTCGATGTGGATGTAGCGCCTCCGCAGCCCCTCGTACCTGAAGCCGAGCTTCTCGACGATCCGCAGCGACTTGCCGTTCTCGGGCCTGATGCAGATCTCGATGCGGTGCAGGCCGAGCTGCAGCAGGCAGTAGTCGGTCGCGAGCGCCGTCGCAATGGTCGTCGCACCTCGGCCCGCAGCATCCTTCGCGATCCAATAGCCGATCGTGGCGCTCGACACCGCGCCGTACGACATGCTCGACACGGTCAGCTGGCCGACGAGGCGCCCGTCGAGCTCGATCACGAACGGCAGGGTCTGGTGCTGCGCGGCCTGGTTCAGCAGCGACCGGATGCTCCCCTTCACATCCCAACGCCCCGAACCTTGCGGATTGGTCGCCTCCCACGGCTGAAGCCACCCACGGTTCGAGAGCAGCAGCGTCTCGACATCGCGAGCGTCGCGCACGCGAATCGGGCGAAGCGTGATCGCCCCGTCGTGCAGCGTTGGCACGGTCGACATGCCAGGACTACTCAGGATCGACGGCAGACTCACGGCCGTGGCCCTTCTGGCCGTTGGCGACGAAGTCGACGAGCCAGGTGCGCAGGTCGGGCCCGACCTCGTCGTGCCGCACGGCGAGCTCCACGACCGCCGTCAAGTACTCGAGCTTGTTGCCCGT
>JBQDJW010000099.1:0-2034 GCA_052086425.1 Pseudoclavibacter sp.
CGTTCCGGTCGAGCTCTCGTCGCTCGTCGAGCAGATCTACCGCAGGGCGCGCGCGTCGTACGGCGACGGCGCAGGTGAGATGGCGCCGATGCGGCTCTACGAAGACCTCATCGGCACGCCGCTGCGACGCATCGTCCCGATCGCCGACGCGGGGCTGGCGCCAGAAGCGGGGCTGCTGCCAGACGCGGATTTCCCCGACGCCGCCGTGTCGGATGGGGCCGCGGAGCACCCGAACGCGATCGCCTCCTGACCGAGTGGCGCAGCCGACGAACGCAAGAAAGGCGATCGTGGACATCACCGACTTCTCCCTCTCCCTGTTCTCCCTCGAGGGCCGAACCGCCGTCGTGACTGGCGGCAACAGCGGCCTCGGGCAAGCCTTCACGGTGGCGCTCGCGTCGGCCGGGGCCGACGTGTTCGTGCCGAGCGTGAGCGACGACGGCGGCGAGACGGCCGCGCTCGTCGAGGCGACGGGGGCGAGGTACGGCGGTATGCTCGCGGACCTCACCGAGGACGGGGCGCCAGGGCGCGTCATGGCTGGCGCGATCGACGCGTTCGGCAAGGTCGACGTGCTCGTGAACTCGGCAGGCGTGAACGTTGTCGCACCCTGGCGCGACTTCGGGCGCGACGAGTGGGACCGCATGCTGTCGGTCAACCTCACGGCCGCGTTCGAGCTCGGCAAGCTCGCGGCGACGCACATGACCGACCGCGGCTCGGGGAAGATCATCAACATCGCGTCGCTCTACTCGTTCCTCGGCGGGCTCGGCTCACCCGCGTACGCCGCGACGAAGCACGGCATCGTCGGCTTCACGCGCGCGTACGCGGACGAGCTCGGGCCCGGGGGAGTGCAGGTGAACGCGATCGCCCCCGGGTACTTCGCGACCGCGTTGACCGCCAAGACGCGAGCCGAGCCCGAAACCAGCCGGCGCATCCTCGAACACGTGCCCGCCGGGCGCTGGGGCGAGCGCGCCGACCTGATGGGCGCCGTCGTGTACCTCGCGAGTCGCGCATCCGACTACGTCACCGGCCAGGTACTCACCGTCGACGGCGGGTACCTGGTGCGGTGAGGGCCGCACCTGGCCCGCGGCAGACCCGCGCCGGACGCGCGCCGGACCTGCGCCAGACGCCAACTGCGCAGTCGTGGTTGTTCTGGGCCGACCACTATCGCCACAAACGACCAGTAAACGTGCTGCTGAGGGCCAAACACCTCCAGACCGCATCGAGACGACCCACGAAACGAGGAACCCCATGGCCGTGCCAACCTTCTCCCGGCCCGTGCCGGCGATCGACCGCGACGAGATCGTCGCGCGCCTGACCGACCTGCTCGGCGGTGACGGCACCGACCAGGTCGACACCGACGAGCAGCGGCTGCGCGAGGCGAGCGTCGACCGATTCCACAAGTACGAGGCCGCGCACGGCATCTACGACGGCCCGATCCCGGCCGTGATCGCCTACGCCACCTCGACAGACGAGGTGCGCGACGTGCTCGTGTTTGCCGACGAGCACCGCATCAACGTCGTGCCGCGCACGGGCCGCACCGGCACCGAGGGCGGGCTCGAGACAGCGGCCGAGAACACGATCGTGCTCGACTGCTCGCGCATGAACCGCGTCATCGAGATCGACGAACAGAACATGATGGCGACCGTGCAGTGCGGCGTGCCGCTGCAGCAGCTCGATGACGAACTCCGCGCTCGCGGGCTGACGACGGCGCACTCGCCGCAGTCGAAGCCGCTCGCGCAGTACGGCGGCCTCGTCGCGACCCGCTCGATCGGCCAGCTGTCGACGCTCTACGGCGGCATCGAAGACATGGTGATGGGGCTCGAGGCGGTGTTCCCCGACGGCAGCATCACGCGCATCAAGAGCGTGCCGCGCCGCGCGGCCGGCCCCGATATCCGCCACGTCGTCATCGGCAACGAGGGCGCCCTGTGCGTCGTGACCGAGGTGACGATCAAGCTGTTCCCGTTCGAGCCCGAGAACCGCCGCGCGCTCGGGTTCGTCGTCGACAGCTTCGCCGACGGCGTCGAGGGGCTGCGACGC
>JBQDJW010000099.1:2044-7701 GCA_052086425.1 Pseudoclavibacter sp.
CGGGTACCGGCCGAGCGTGTGTCGCGTGTACTCCGAGGACGACGCGGGGCAGCACTTCAGCGACGTGAACGAGGGCAAGCCCGTCGTGATCGTCGTCGCCGACGGGCCGCGGCGCATCGCCGACGCGACGGCCGAGGGCGTCACCGAGGTGTTCGAGGGAATCCCGCATCGCGCGCTCGAGAGCTCCTACGTCGAGAACTGGCTCGACAACCTGAACTGGGGGCCCGAGAAGATCGACGCCGAGCGGCGCGACATGCTCGAGCGGGGCCGCCTCGGCTACACGACCGAGGTGTCGATCGACTGGTCGCGCACGAACGAGCTCTACGAGGCCGTCATGGGGCGCATCCGCTCGGAGTTCGCGCGCATCGACGACGTCTACCTGCTCGGCGCCCACTCGTCGCACAGCTACCAGACGGGAACGAACTTGTACTTCGTCTACGACTACGACATCCGCTGCGAGCCGCGCGACGAGCTGCGCGAGTACCACGAGCCGCTCAACGCGATCATCGTCGAAGAGGCCCTGCGCCTCGGCGGCTCCATGGTGCACCACCACGGCGTCGGCAAGTACCGCTCTCCATGGACCACGCAGGAGCACGGCAGCGCCTACCGGATCCTCGCCGGTCTGAAGCGCGAGTTCGACCCGAACGGCATCATGAACGCCGGCACGATCTACCCGGTCGAGGAATGAGCGAAGGCCCCCTGCTGCTCGCGATCGACAACGGTTCGCAGAGCACGAAGGTCAGCATCGTCGATGCGGCGGGCGAGGTGATCGCCCTGGGTCGCGCGGCGCTGCGGCCGGCCGAGCATCCCTCGCCCGGCCGGGTGGAGCATCCGGACGATGACCTGTGGGACTCGATCGTCGCCGCCTGCCGAGCGGCGATGGCGGCGTACGGGGGAGACCCAGGGCGGATCGTGGGGGCCGGGCTGTGCACGATTCGGTTCTGCCGGGTGATGCTCGACGCCGACGGGCGGCTCGTGTCGCCGGTCGTGAGCTGGATGGACGAGCGGCTGTCGCGTCCATACGAGCACACCGACGATCGGGTTGCCTACGTCTCGACGTCGACGGGCTACCTCGCCGGGCGGCTGACTGGCCGCCTGAGTGACGCGGCGGGCAACACCGAAGGACACTGGCCGGTCGACCACGACACGTGGCGGTGGAGCTCCGACGACGCCGTGATCGCGCGCGAGGGGTTGCGGCGCGACCAGCTGCTGCCGCTCGTGCTGCCAGGCGAGTTGCACGGGCGCGTGACGGCCGAGGCCGCCGCCGCGACCGGGCTGCCCGAGGGGCTGCCCGTGTACGCCACCTCGAACGACAAGGCCGTCGAGGCGCTCGGGTCCGGGCTTGTCGCGGGTGATGCTGGGGGTGCGGGCGACGTCTTGCTCTCGCTCGGCACCTACGTCGCCGCCATGACCCCTGGCGAGAGCGGATTCGCGCCGCAGCTCGCGGCCGGCGCCTGGCGCAACTTCGGCGCGGTGCCAGGCGAGACTTATTACGAGAGCGCCGGCGTGCGCCGAGGCATGTGGACGGTCAGCTGGGTGCGCGACCTCGTGTTCGGAACGCGCCCGGGCGAGTCCGGGCCGCCAGACGCGTCCGACGGCGCGTTCGAGCGCCTGCTCGAGGCGGGGGCTTCGGATGCGCCACCCGGCTCGGGCGGGATCGTGACGGTGCTCGATTGGCTCGCGCCGCCCGACGAGCCGTGGCGCCGGGGCGCGATGATCGGCTTCGACGGCACGCAGGGCCGCGGCCACCTCTACAGGTCGGTGCTCGAGGCGCTCGCGCTCACGACGGCCGACGCGGCGTTCGTCCTGCTGCGCGAACTCGGGCGCGAGCCGGCGTCGCTCATCGTCGCGGGTGGGGGCGCGCGAAGCGACCTGATGCTGCGCATTCTCGCCGCCGTGTACGGCGTGTCCGTGCGGCGCATGCGCGTCACCGACGGCGCCGGCATGGGAGCGGCGATCGCGGCGGCGGTCGGCGCGGGTGTGCACGCGAACTGGGCCGACGCGGTGCGGGCGATGGTGCACGTCGACCGGATCGTCGAACCGGATGCGGCGATCGCGGAGGCGTATCGGCCCATCGCCGCGCGCCACCGGGCTGTGCGCGAGCGGGTGCGCGTACTGCTCGGCGAGCTCCAGGGCTGACTGCGCCCGCCGGCCCCGCGCATCCGGTGCCGTGCCTCTTCGGCTCGGCCCCGCGCATCCGGTAATGATGCATGAGTTCGTGGGCTTGTGAGCCCGGTTTAAACGCACGAACTCGTAAAGAGCCCCGTCCGTCGCGAATGATTTACGAGTTCGTACGCTTATGAGTCCGTTTAAGGGTACGAACTCGTAAATCATTGACCCTTCGTCTCCCTTCGACAGGCTCAGGGAGCCGAAGGGGCAGGCCAGGGAGCCGAAGGGGCAGGCCCGGGGGAGCGCGCACACCGCGCCATCCCGCCGCTGATCCCTCAACTTGATTCGGCTCGCGCCCTGGCGGACAGTGGAAGCGACCGATCGTCACGAAGGGGGACAACCGTGACCGGGATCTCAAGGATCGACACTGCGCGGACCGCACCGAAGCGAATCGCCGCGCCGAGGGCCGTTGCAACGATCGCGGCGGCGGCGCTCGTCGCCGCGCTGGCCGGGTGCTCGCTCGTGTCGGCGGTCGGGGGCGACGCCGAGCCGACCGCCTCCGAGACATCGGCTGAGGCATCGACCAGCGCCTCGACCTCGCCGACCGGAACGGAATCCGCACCGCCGCCGGACGGCGTGCCCACCGCATCCGGAACACCCGCGCCGACGCCGACCGAGGAGCAGGCGCAGTGCTCGGGACTGTCGGGTGCCGAGGCACTCGCGACGTGGGTCGGCGACGTGCCGTCGCCGTTCCCCGACAACCCCGACATGTCGTACGTCGAGTGGTCGACCGAGTGGGCCGACCCGACCACGTACGACGAGTGCCTGCCGCTGTCGTGGATCGTGCTGCCGATCGAGGGCGGCACGGCGTCGTCGCCGTACCACGTCATGCTCTTCAACGAGGGCCAGTATCTGGGTGTCGCGACGCTGCGGGCGTACGGCTTCTTCCCCGACGTGCAGCGGATCGACGACGCGACGATCAGGATCATCTACAAGTACGCGCTCCCGGATGAAACGACGGCCGGGGCGAGCGGCCACGCAACGGCGGATTTCACGTGGAACGACGAGACCCAGCAGGTCGACATGACGGGGGACGTGCCGCCGACCTGACCTCCGCGCGGGCGTAAGCTCGGGTAGTGACCACGCCGCCCGACTCGACCGCGCCCCGCGGCGGCACCGCGACCGGGCCCGTACCGATGATGCGGCGGCCGCTACGAGGGCGAACGCTCGCCGTCGTCGGGCTGACGGCCGCGGTCGTGCTCGCGGGGGTCGGCATGGGCGTGCAGGCCCGCATGAACGGCGAGCTCGCGACCGTGAGCGGAGACTGGTCTTGGGCGGCGCTGGTGTCGTTCGGCGGTGGGCTCGTGATCCTCGCCATCGCCGCGCTCGGGTCGAAGCGCCGGATGCTCGCGATCCCTCGCATCGTCGGTGCGGTTCGCGCGGGGCGGCTGCGATGGTTCCAGACGATCGGCGGATTCGGCGGGGCGCTCTTCGTCGCCGTGCAGTCGACAACGGCACCGGCACTCGGCATCGCACTCTTCACGGTCTCGGCCGTCGCCGGCCAGACGATCGGCGGGCTTGTCGCAGACCGGGCGGGCATCGGGCCTGCCGGTCCGCAGCGGGTCTCGCTGCCGCGCGTCGCAGGCGGCGTGCTCGTCGTGATCGCCGTGCTGCTGTCGGTCACGGGCCGCATCGATGGGCACTTCCCGGCGTGGATGCTCCTCCTGCCGATCTTCTCCGGCTTCTTCGTCGCGTTCCAGCAGGCGTTCAACGGGCGCGTGCGCATCGAGACCGACACGTATACCTCGACGATGGGCAACTTCATCGCCGGAACGATCGCCCTCGCCCTCGTCTTCGCGGCGCACCGGATGCTTGCGGGCGAGCCGCTCGACTGGTCGGCCCCCTGGTGGGCCTACCTCGGCGGGCTTGTCGGCCTGTACGGCATCGCGATCTCGGCGGTCGCCGTGAACGTCATCGGCGTTCTGCGCCTCGCCCTCTCGCTCGTGACCGGCCAGCTCGTCGGCTCGCTGGCGCTCGACCTGGTCTTGCCGACGCCCGCGACCGTCATTACGCCGTGGACGTTCGTCGGGCTCGCGCTCGCCTTCGTCGCGATCGTGACCGCCTCGGTGCGGTGGGGCCGCCGCTGAGGCGACGGGCGCATCCGGTACTGGCGCCGGGGTGCCGTGCTGCGGGCGGCTCCGCGACCGGTGCTGCGGTGCTGCCGGTGCTGCGGTGCGCCCGCGTGCCGCTACGATCTGATGGACGGCCGGCCGACGGCCCCCGCGCGAGCGGCTCCTGCGAGAAGAATCGTGATCACCGCCACATGAAGAACCTTCGGAGCGCCGCGATCGTCGGCGCCGCTGCCCTGATGCTGCTGCTCTCTGGCTGCTCGTCGAACTCCCAGCCGCTCGGAACGGCGCAGGAGCTCGAGGTGTCGGACGACGCGACCTCGGCAACCCTCGCGATCACGGTCACGTCCGTTGAGCAGGAGTCCATCGATTTCTTGGATGGCTACAACCTCGACGCCGATGAGGCGGCGATGACGCCGTACCTCGTGCACTACGAGGTGGAGCTCGTCGACGGGTCGATCGATGAGGAGTTCTCGCTCACGCCGGTCATGAGCTTCGGCGACGAGCCCGTGCTTGGCGCGAAAGACGCCGACGGCGGCGACGCGATCTCGATGCAGCTCATCGCTGGAGTGAACTCCGGAGCGGAGGATTCCCCGGGGGATCGCTGCTCCGGCCCCGGCGAGGCCCTCCAGGCTCTCGCGGTCGGCGAATCGGCGACTGGGTGTCGCGTGTTCCTCGCTGAGAGCGACGCGGGCCTGTCCGAAGTCACGATCGGCGACCTGGCCTGGGGCGTGCAGGAGTAGTTCGACGGGGCGATCCCTGAGCGCGTCGAAGGGTCGGCGTTCGCAGGACCCCTTCGACGGGCTCAGGGATCCTGCGGTGGGTCGGATCTCTTCGCGTGGGTCGGATCTCTTCGCCCGGGTCAGGGCGTTTCGACGGGCTCAGCGATCCCGCTGGCGGCTGGCCGTCTCAGCCGTCTCGGCCGCCGCATGCTCGGCGCACCTGAGCGCACGGCGGCGGGCGTCGTCGAGCGAGGGATCTGCGGCGCCGTCGGAGCCGCATGACTCGCACGCCACGAGCCGCCCGTGGCACGACGGGTCGGCGCAGTTCTGGATGCGATTGGTCGCCTCGCCGCAAGCGCGGCACCGCCCGATCGTGGTCGCCTCGCCCGTCCGGCCGAACTCGACGTGCTCGCGGCCGTCGAACACGGCGAGCGAGCCCTCCCAGAGCCCGTCGTTGCCGTATGACTCGCCGTAGCGCACGATGCCGCCGTCGAGCTGATACACCTCGTCGAAGCCGCGGGCGCGCATGTGGGCGGACAACACTTCGCAGCGGATGCCGCCGGTGCAGTAGGTCACGACCGGCTTGCCCTTGAGGTCGTCATAGCGGCCAGACTCGAGCTCGTCGAGGAAGTCGCGCGTGGCCGTCGTGTCCGGCACGATCGCGCCGGTGAAGCGGCCGATCTCGGCCTCGACGGCA
>JBQDJW010000100.1:0-7668 GCA_052086425.1 Pseudoclavibacter sp.
GCCCCCGCAGGTTTCGCTGGTCTCGCCGTCGCCGTCGCCGTCTCATCGACCGTCGCGGTCGCAAGTGCAGTTGCCGCCATGGATTCCCCTTGTCCGCCGGCCACCAGTGCGCCGGATCCCCCAACCTGGCGCGGGCATCATGCTAGGGGCACCGAACGGCGGCCCGCCAGGGGGAATTCGCTGCTGTGGATAACTCGACGGCGGCCTCGTTCGCGGTGTCGCCCTGTCCGCCTTCGACGCGACCGCTCCGCGGTCTCCTCAGACATCGGGCGGTGTCGGCCGCGACGTGCATCCGGGCGAAACATCGTCCTTCTACACTGAGCCTCGTGACCATCCGGGTAGCGCTGCAGCATCGAACCACGTACACCTTCGCCGAGCCGGTCAAGGTCTTCCCCCACACGGTGCGCTTGCGCCCGGCCGTGCACTCGCGCACGCCGATCGAGTCGTACTCGATGACCGTTTCGCCGCACGACCACTTCATCAATTGGCAGCAAGACCCGTTCGGCAACTGGCTCGCACGCCTCGTCTTCCCGAATCCCGTCGACGAACTCGACATCACGGTCGACCTCGTCGCCGACATGACGGTCATCAACCCGTTCGACTTCTTCGTCGAGGACTACGCCGAGAACTATCCGTTCGCGTACCCGGACGATCAGCGCGAGAGCCTCGCCCCCTACTTCGCGCGGGTCGACTCCGACCTCGCCGACGACTGGATCGCGCGCAACGTGCGGGTGCCGGATGACGGGATGCGCATCATCGACTTCCTCGTCGCGCTCAACCACGGCGTGCGCGGCGACGTCGACTACACCGTGCGCATGGAGCCGGGCGTGCAGACGCCCGACGAGACGATCACGCGAAAGATCGGCTCCTGCCGCGACTCGGCCTGGCTGCTCGTCGCGGTGCTGCGCCGCCTCGGCCTCGCCGCGCGCTTCGTCTCCGGCTATCTCGTGCAGCTCGCGAGCGACGTCGAATCGCTCGACGGTCCCTCCGGCCCCGCCGAGGACTTCACCGACCTGCACGCGTGGGCCGAGGTGTTCATCCCCGGCGCCGGATGGGTCGGCCTCGACGCGACGAGCGGGCTGTTCGCGGGAGAGGGGCACATCCCGCTCAGCGCGACGCCGCAGCCCGCCGCCGCCGCGCCGATCACCGGCGCGACGGCCCCCGTGAACGTCGAGTTCTCGTTCAGCAACGAGGTCGCGCGCATCCACGAAGACCCTCGGGTGACGAAGCCGTACTCCGACGCGGAGTGGGAGCGCGTCGACGCGCTCGGCCGACACATCGACGGGCTGCTCGACAAGGGCGACGTGCGGCTCACGATGGGCGGCGAGCCGACCTTCGTGTCGCTCGACGACTCGACGACCCCGCAATGGAACAGCGCGGCCGACGGCCCCGAGAAGCGCGCCCTCGCGCGCGACCTCACCGACCGGCTCAGGAAGCGCCTCGCCGATGGCGGGCTCGTGCACCACGGGCAGGGCAAGTGGTACCCGGGTGAGCCACTTCCGCGCTGGCAGGCCGAGCTGACGTGGCGCCGCGACGGCGTGCCGATCTGGCACGACCCGTCGCTGCTGACCTCGCCGTGGGCCGAGCCCGTCGTCGCAGCCGGCTCCGACGAGGCGCGCGACGCCGTGCAGCGGCTGGCGGCCGGGATCGGCCGCGCCATGGGTGTCGACGCGAGTTTCGTGCAGCCGGCCTACGAGGACGCGCTCGACCGGGCCCGCACCGAGGCGCTGCGTCCTTCGGGCGATCGCCCTGCCGACGACCTCGACCCGGCCGACGACACCCCCGACCGCCGCGCCGCGCTCGTCGACGAGATCGACCGACGCGACGAGGGATCGCCCGCCGCGTGGATCCTGCCGATCTTCCGCGTTCCGACGGACTCGGCGACGGGCGAGGCGGACGCGCCCACCGCATCCGGTGCCACCGACACCGCACCCGCCGCGACCGGCGCCGAACCGACGGGCTGGGGCACCGCCCGCTGGCGCCCGCGCCGCCGCGCGCTCTTCTTGGTCCCAGGTGACTCGCCGGCCGGGTACCGCCTGCCGCTCGCGAGCATCGCCTGGACCGAGGGGCCGCAGCCGGACGAGCGCGACCTCACCCACGGGTTCGACGACGTTCCCGCCATCGCGGACTCGCTCGGCCCCGCCGCCGAACTCGACATCGAGGATGCGCCCCGCCTCGCGCTCGTCGCCGAGGAGCGCGAGGGGCGGCTCTACGTGTTCTTGCCGCCGCTCGACGAGGTCGAGCACGCGCTGCAGCTCGTGCACGCCGTCGAGCTCGCGGCCGCAGCGATCGGCCGCGCGGTCGTGATCGAGGGCTACCGCCTGCCAGGCGACAATCGCGTGACCTCGATGTCCGTCACCCCCGACCCGGGCGTCATCGAGGTCAACACGCCGCCGACCGGCAGCTGGCACGACCTGTGCGACGTGACCTTCGGGCTGTACGAGGACGCGCGGCAGTCGCGCCTCGTGACCGAGAAGTTCGATCTCGACGGCACCCACACGGGCACCGGCGGCGGCAACCACTTCACGCTCGGCTCGTGGACCCCTGCCGACTCGCCGTTGCTGCGCCGACCAGACCTGCTGCGCTCGCTCATCACGTACTGGCAGCACCACCCGGCGCTCTCGTACGTCTTCTCCGGGCGCTTCATCGGCCCCACGTCGCAGGCGCCCCGCGTCGACGAGGGCAGGCCCGAAACGCTCTACGAGCTCGAGATCGCGTTCGCCGAGCTCGACCGCGTCGCCCCGGCGACGTTCTCGCAGGTCGATCGGCTGTTGCGGCACCTCCTCACCGACGTGACGGGCAACACGCACCGCGCCGAGTTCTGCATCGACAAGCTCTACGCCCCCGGCCCCGCCCGCGGGCGGCTCGGCCTGCTCGAGCTGCGCGCGTTCGAGATGCCGCCGCACGCCCGCATGGCGCTCGTGCAGGCGCTGCTGATCCGCGCCCTCGTCGCGAAGTTCTGGGCGCAGCCGTACCGCCATGACCTCGTGCGCTGGGGCACGGCCCTGCACGATCGCTACCTGCTCCCCGAATACGCGGCGGCGGATCTGCACGACGTCATCGCCGACGTGAACGAGTACCTCGCGACGACCGGAACCGACCTGCGCTTCGACCCCTCGTGGTTCGACGCGTTCCTCGAGTTCCGGTTCCCGCGACTCGGCGAGGCGCACGTCGCGGGCGTCGACCTCGAACTGCGCGCCGGCGTCGAGCCGTGGCACGTGCTCGGCGAAGAAGTCACGCGCTCCGGCACCTCGCGCTACGTCGACAGCTCGGTCGAGCGCGTCCAAGTACGCGCGTCCGGGCTCGTCGAGGGCCGCCACCGCGTGCTGTGCAACGGCGTGCCAGTGCCGATGCACGAGGTGCGGCCGGGCGTCGCCGCCGGCGGCGTGCGATACCGGGCCTGGGCGCCGCCGTCGTCGCTGCACTCGACGATGGGCGTGCACTCGCCGCTCGTGTTCGACGTCGTCGACACCTGGAACGCTCGCTCCCTCGGCGGATTCACCTACCACGTCGTGCACCCAGGCGGCCGCAACTACGAGCGGCCGCCCGTGAACGCCGTCGAGGCGGAGTCGCGCCGGTCGAACCGCTTCGCGGCGATCGGCATGACCGGCGGCAGCCTCGCAGGCGCGGCGCCGGAGGGCGCGAGCCAACCCGTGGGCGGGCGCGAGTTCCCATTCACGCTCGACCTGCGGCGGCATCTGCCCGGCCGCGCGCCCGGCGCGAGCGATGACGTCGACGCGAGCGGCGCATCCGCCGATATGGGCGCGGATGCGGCGGCCGGCCAGGGCGATTCGGCTGACGAGCCCACGCAGGAGTTGCGTCTCGGCTGAGGCCGATCGGGCGTCGGCCCGGCGCGGCTCGCGCCGCGCGCGAGGCCGGCGCGCGAGGCTCGGTTTCGGCGCACTCGCGCTCCAGCTGTCGGTGCGACCGACGGCTCGGCCGGCCGCTCGGCTGTCGGCGAACGCGCCGCGCGGGGCGCGCACGCCCCTCCCGAAACCGGTACGGTGCTTTCGTGACGTCGACCGGCGAGCCTGCCACTGAGGCTGACGAAGCGACCGCGCCCTTCCAGGAGCGCGTCGCCGGGCCCGACGGTATCGACGACGCTCTTCTCGGCACCGACGTCGCGTCTGGCCGGCTCACGGGCGCGCACGGCGACGACGAGCGGGTCGTGAACGAGCTGCTGCGCCTCGACCGCCGCACGTTCCGCAGCGCGCTCGCCGACGTACGCCGATTCGTGCAGGACGACGGCATCACCTACGGCCCGCACGGCGACGCCGAGTCGGGCAGGCCCTGGCAGATCGACCCGCTTCCGGTCGTGCTCGACGGCGACGAGTGGTCGCACCTCGAGCGCGGGCTGCAGCAGCGCGCCCACGTGCTCGGGCTCATCTACGACGACCTGTCGTCGAGGCAGCGCCTGCTGCGCGACGGCATCCTGCCCGCCGCATCCGTGCTCGGACACCCCGGCTACGTGCGCCAGGCGTTCGGCATCCCGAGCGAGCGCCGGCCGCTCACGATCGGTGCGACCGACCTCGGGCGCGACGCCGACGGCAACTGGAACGTGCTCTACGACCGCACGCAGGCACCCTCCGGCGCCGGCTACGCGATGGCGACGCGCCGAATCGTGTCGCGCGTGCAGCCGCGCCTGCACCGATCGACCGAGATGTCGACGCTGCTCGGGTACTTCCACACGATGGCCGCCGCGATCCGCGAAACGGCGCCCGCGACCGATGCGCCCCCGCGCGTCGTGCTGCTCTCGCCCGGCCCACTCAGCGAGACGGCGTTCGACCAGGCGTTCACGGCGTCGCTGCTCGGCGTTCCGCTCGTTGAGGCAGACGACCTCGTCGTGCGCGACGCCAAGGTGTGGATGCGCGGCAGCCACGGCCTCGTGCCCGTCGACGTGGTGGTGCGCAGGGTCGACGAGACCTTCAGCGACCCGCTCGACCTGCGCGGAGACTCGAAACTCGGCGTGCCCGGCCTCGTCGAGTCGAGTCGGATGGGCCTCACGACCGTGCTGAACCCCATCGGCTCCGGCGTGCTCGAGAACGGCGTGATCATCGCGTCGTTCGACCGCATCACGCGCGAGCTGCTCGGCGAAGACCCGCTGCTGCCGTCGCCGCCGACCTGGTGGTGCGGCGATGAGCAGGGCCTGCAGCACGTCCTCGCGAATCTCGAGAACCTCGTCGTCAAGCCGGCAGCGCGCGCCGAGGGCTCGCGCCTCATCGAGGGCTGGATGCTCTCGTCGGCCGAGCGCGACGAGTTGCGTTCGCGCCTCTCGGCAGAGCCGTGGGCGTGGATCGGGCAGGAACCGCTCCCGCTGAGCACCACGTCGATCGTCACCGAGTCGGGCCTCGAGCAGCGCAACTTCGTGCTGCGCACCTTCGGCGTGCGCCTCGGCGACACGCACGTCGTCATGCGCGGCGGCCTCGGGCGGGTGAGCAGCACGCCTGGTGCCGTGACGGTGTCGAGCGAGCGCGGGGCGCTCGCGAAGGACGTGTGGGTGCTCGGCAACGAGCCGAGCACCGGCTACCCCCTGCCCGCGCGGCACGGGGAGCGCGCCGGCGCCCAGTCGCGCGCCAACCTGTTCGAGACCACACCGCGCGGTGCCGACAACCTGTACTGGTTCGGCCGCTACACGGAGCGCACCGACGGCACGACGCGACTGCTCGCGGTCGCGAACGACCTCGCCGGCGACCACTCGATGCACCCGGGAACGCCGGGGTCCGTCGCCCTCGACGCCGTGCTGACCGCGATCCAACTGCTGCACCGGAGCCGGCTGAAGACGCCGGGGGAGTCGGCGTCGGATTACCTGCGCCAACTCGTCGCGGGTGCGGCGCCGAACGGCATGGTCGCCTCATCGGTCGACCGGGTCGTGCGCGCAGCTCAAGGCGTTCGCGAACTGGTCTCGGGCGACACGTGGGCGGTGCTCGCCTCGCTCGAGCGCGCCGTCGCCGAGATCCCAGACGACGCCGATGAGTTGCAGCCGCACTTCGACGCGCTCCTCGGCCCGATCCTCGCCCTGCAGGGCATCACCGACCACGGCATGTATCGCGACACGACGTGGGCGTTCATGGACGTCGGCACGCGCATGGAGCGCGCGCAGTTCGTGCTCACCCTGTTGCGCAACGTGCTCTCGCCCGGCGGCTCGCCGATCACCGAGTTTCACATCTCGGAGGCCGTGCTCGCGGTCGGCGATTCGACGATCTCGCACCGCCGCCGCGTCGCCGCCGCGACCGGCCCATCGACGCACCTCGAATCGACACTCGACCTGCTCGTGACCGACCGCGGCAATCCCAGGTCGGTCGAGTTCCAGCTCGAGCGCATCGCCGCGAACCTCGAGGTGATCGGCGACGTCGAGCTGTCGGAGGCGGCTGAGCAGCTGGCAGCGCGCGTGTCGTGGCTCGACCTCTCGCGGCTCGCCGACGACCGCGGCGCCCTGTTCGACGAGTTCGGCGCCGTGCTCGGCGAGCTGCGCGAACTCAACGACCGCCTCACGCAGCGGCACTTCCGCCGCCAACTGCCGCTGCACGCCGTGCAGCCGCAGCGGTGGTCGGTCTCTGAGAGGTGGTTGGCGCAATGAGCGACGACGCTGCGGCCGAGGCTGAGGCCGTCGCAGGGCAGACCGGCGCGACGGATGCGACGGGAACGCAACCTGGGCGGGTGGCGGAAGACGCGCATCCGGCCCCCACAGACAACTCTGCGCCGCGCACCTACAAGGTGCGCCACGTCACGACCTACGAGTACGAGCTCGCCCGCGACTCGGCCTACGAGCGCGGTCGCATGACCCCGCGCGACAGCCCGTCGCAGTCCGTTCGCGACACCGAGACGATCGTCGAGCCCGACCCTGACGTCATCTCCGACAGCCGCGACGTGTACGGCAATCCCTCCTATTACATCGAGGTGCGCTCGCCGCACACGATGCTGCGCATCACGAAGCGTTCGATCGTCGACGTGGCCTGGCCGAAGCCCGACCTGGCGCACCTGAATCAGTGGACGGTCGCCGAGGCGGCGCAGCTGCTCGCCGAGGCGGCGCCGCCGATCGACGTCGTCGAGGCCGCCGAATTCGCGCTGCCGTCGCCGCAGGTCGAGATCACCGATGCGGTCGCCGATTACGCCGCGAAGTATCTGCCGGCCGACGCGCCGTTCGGCGACTCGATCTTCGCGCTGACGCAGGGCATCTTCACCGACTTCACTTATAAGAACGGCGTCACGAACGTGCGGACGACGCTCACCGAGCTGCTCGAGCTCGGCGCGGGCGTGTGCCAGGACTTCGCGCAGCTCGCGATCGGGTGCCTGCGCCACGTCGGGCTGCCGGCGCGCTACGTGTCCGGCTACATCGAGACGCAGCCGCCGCCGGGCAAGCCCAAGCTCGAGGGGTCGGATGCGTCGCACGCCTGGACGAGCGTGCTCGCGCCAGACGGCACGTGGGTCGACATCGACCCGACCAACAATCAGTTCGCCGACAGCCGCTACATCGTCTCGGCGTGGGGCCGCGACTTCACCGACGTGTCGCCCCTGCGCGGCATCGTGTACGGCGAGTCGACGACGTCGACGCTGAACGTCGGCGTCGACGTGATCAGGGTGCCGGAGGGCGAAGTCGCGAGCTGGTGAGCCGGGGCCGGATGCGCCGGGGTTGCGTTGCGCGCCAGGCCCGGATGCGCGTCAGCGGTC
>JBQDJW010000101.1:0-7631 GCA_052086425.1 Pseudoclavibacter sp.
CACCTCGTCGACGCGCGCCCTGGCGAACCCGTGGGTCGCGGCGACCGCACGCAGGTGGTCGACGGCCCGCCGCCCCCGGTGCGCCGACTTCGCGTCGAGCAGCGTGCCGACCTCGCGCAGCGGCGCGCGGAACGAGGCGTACCGCGTGCCCGCGACGAGCGCCTGCCCCGCCGTCGGCCGGTCGAGGCCGACGACCGACCGCATGGTCGTCGATTTCCCGGCGCCGTTCGGCCCGAGAAACCCGGTGACCCGCCCTGGTTCAACGGCGAACGACAGATTGCGCACCGCCCATGTGGTGCCGTACTTCTTGCTCAACCCTTGGACTTGAATGCTCATTGCACCCTCCGAACGCGACGAATACCGACGCTTCGAAGCTACGAATCCGGCACCCGCATCCGGTGCCAACCCAGGGTTGAATCGTGTGCAGGATGCGACGACGGCGATCGCGCAGACGCGCAACGCCGGCTTCCAAGCGGACCAGGGCCTCTCCGGTCGGACGCGGCGACCTCGGCGCTGACTTGGGCCACGATGCCGGCCGGTGCTGCGGGGACGAGACGCGGACGTGCGCTGAGAAGGTTGCGGCCTTCTCAGCGTTAGCTTAGGCTTGCCTTAGTAACACTCTCCTGAGTGTCGGTTCGCCCGTTGGCATGCCGATGCTCGGATGCAGAACTGTCTGAGGCCGGGTGTCGACCGGACCACGACGGCGGAGCGAGCGCCCTCCCTACCAAGAAGCAACGCTCGCTCCCAGCCGCAGGCCTCGGGCTGACGCGCGCCACTGGCGCGCCTGAAAACAGCGCGGCCGTGCGGCCACGCTGATTCTACCTCCCGGAGGAAATGGAATCTCATGGCAGAGATAGCAACACTGACACCACCGCGCGCGCGTGGCGCACATCGAACGAGGTGGGCGGCCAGTCTCTTGGTCGCCACCGGACTGGCGGTCGGGGGTGCCCTCCTGGCCCCGGCGAATGCGCACGCGGCAATCCAGCCGGCATTCACGGCAGACGTCACGGAAGTCGCGAACGAGCGGATCGATATCGCGATCGACGGCGCGGGGTTTGATGAGGTCGAGGCGTTGCCAGGCCAGTCGGAGCCGCACGCCTACTTCACCGTGGTCGAGAAGAACTCGGATCTGTCCGAGGTCGGGCAGGCGGACACGGCCGTTTCCGCGACGGTCTCGACCGATGGCGGCGTCAGCGAGGTGCTGTCGGTGGCCGCGACCGAACTGGTCGAGGGGGCGTCGTACGAGGTGATCTCGTGGCCGTCGCGATCGTTCCCCACGGAGGGCAACCTCTACGCCCGCACGGACATCACGATCGACTGGGCCGCGCTCTTCCCCGACGATGACTCCACGCAGGAGCCGGGGCAGCCGAGCTTCACGGCCGACGTGACGGAGACCGCGAATGAGGGCATCGACGTCGCGATCGAGGGCGCCGGCTACGACCTCGTCGAGGCGCTGCCGGGTCAGACCGAACCGCACGCGTACTTCACGCTGATCGAGAAGGACTCGGACCTGTCGGGCGTCGGCCAGTCGGACACGGCGATATCAGCCTCGATCGAGGCTGACGGAACACTCAGCGACGTGCTCACGGTTCCCGCGTCCGAGCTGGTGGAGGGCGTCTCGTACGAAGTGATCTCGTGGCCCTCGCGGTCGAACCCGACCGAGGACAACCTCTACGCGCGCACCGACATCACGATCGACTGGGCCGCACTCTTCCCCGGCGACGAGGAGCCGGGCGAGGAAGAGCCCGGCGAGGAGGAGCCGGGTGAAGAAGAGCCCGGCGCTGTCTCGCTCACGATTCTCGACGCCAACGGCGAGGCCGTCACGTCGGTGACGCAGGGCGATGCGATCGACATCACCGTCAGCCCGGTCGAGGTCGGCGCGGCGTTCACCGTGACGGTCACCTCTGATCCGGTCACGCTCCCGTCGGCGGTTGCCGACGCGGACGGCGTCGCGTCGACGACGTGGACGGTTCCCGAGGACTTCACGCCGGGCGAGCACACCGTCACCTTCGCATCCGAGAACGGTGCCGCGTCGTACAGCGCCGCATTCGAGGTGCTGCCGGCCGGAGATCGGCCCTCGGATGACGGCGGTTCCGATGCTGGCCCGGACGGTGCGGCTTCGGGCGCGGGCAGCGGTTCCGGCAGTGGCGCCACCGCTGGCGGAACAACGGGCGGTGGGAACGGCGACCTCGCCGCAACCGGTGCCGAGAGCCCCTTCGTCCTTGTCGGGGTCGCAGGCGTGCTGACGCTGTTGGGTGCCGCCATCTTGGTGGTCGCTCGTCGTGCCAGCGCTCAGGGCGCCCGCTAAGGACGCCATCGCCGGCAACGGCGCGCACCGCACCCTTCGCTGGCGACTGGTCAGCCGCCGGCGGAGGGCGTGTGTGCCCCGTCATGGATGCGACGGTCCGCCACGGATGCGCGGATCCACGATGAACGCACGACCGACGAACGACTGAGGGAACGTGACGCGCTGTGGCTAGATGCATACCCCTGCGCCGGACAGGCCGCTTACTGATCGCGCTCGCGCTGGCATTGGCGGGTGTCCTGCTTGTGCCGTTCGCGGCGCACGCAGTGGTGCAGCCGAGCGTGACGACGGACGTGACGGAAGTTGCGGGCGAGCGGATCGATATCGCGATCGATGGCGCGGGGTTCGACGAGGTCGAGGCGCTGCCCGGCCAGACGGAACCGCACGCCTATTTCACGGTCATCGAGAAACACTCGGATCTGGCGGCGGTCGAGGATACACAGGACGCGATCTCGGCGAGCGTCGACGTCGACGGCAGGGTCAGCGACGTGCTGTCGATCCCCGCCGAAGTCCTGGATGCGTCGAAGGCCTATGAAGTGATCTCGTGGCCGTCTCGCTCGTTCCCGACGGAGGAGAACCTGTACGCCCGCGCGGACATTGCGATCGACTGGGCCACGCTTTTCCCAGACGGCGGGCAAGAGCGGGTCACCGTCACCCTCACGACGAGCTCCACAGCGGCGTATGTCGATCAGGAGATCGAGTTGACGGCCGCGATCGCACCCGACGTCGATGGCACCGTCACGTTCTGGAACGGGAATGACCGGCTCGGGAACGCAGTGCACGCGGCGGGCGGCACCGCCGTGCTCACCACGACGCTTCCCGTTGGCGATCACCGCATCACCGCCAGCTTCGTTCCGGATGCGGACGGGGCCGTGGAATCCACCTCCAACCCTGTTTCGGTCACGGTCGTCGAGCGGTCGGAGGAGGGCAGTCTGCAGTGGGGTGTCAAGAGCAACTTCCGCAGCTACGTCACCGGAGACATCGCGGGCGGCAGGATCACCGTGGCGGAAGGAGCGAAGCAGGCCGCTGGCAACGGCGTGTTCACCTTTCCGCAGGCGTCCGCCGGAAACACGTGGAACGGACAAACGGGCACGGTCCAGTACGCGGGCCACGTGACCTTCTTCGGCCACAGCGGTGCGTTGAATCACACGATCGCGAACCCCTCGATCAGAGTCTTGGACGCCTCGGTAGCGGAATTACGGATCAACTATCACGGCGACACCATCGTGTTCGCGACCATCGACCTCGCATCGGCCGCACGGCAGGCGCTCGCCGGAGATGCGGTTCGCTTCAGCAGCGCGCCCGCGACGCTGACGCAGGCCGGCGCGCAGTTCTTCTCCTACCAGGGCCACGAGTTCTACGGCCCAGGAGAAGCGCTCGATCGGGTTACGTTCACGATCGGGCAGGCCAGCGATGTCGGCGTCGCCGACCCTCCGACGGGTTCGGAAGGACAGGGGGGTGGCGGCTCGGCCTCGACCCCCGTCGATCCCGCTCCTCCTGCGGCCGAGGATTCCGCGGCGGCCGGTTCGCTGCGGTGGGGCGTCTCGAGCGCGTTCGTCGCGTACACCACCTGTGATGGCAAGGAACAGTTCGGCTACAGCCACTGCGCCAAGGGATCCGTTTCGACGAGCGGTGTCGGGAGCGGCTACCTCTTCCCCCAGGCCGCCGGCAGCGAGTGGGACGCCGAGACCCAGACAGGAACGGTCCGCTATTCAGGCGTGGTGAGTTTCCTCGGGTACGGGATGACGATGTTCTCCGTATCGAACCCTTCGATCACCGTCCACGGGCCGGGATCGGCCACGCTGCACACGGGGAACACCGCGAACTTCGGCGCGGGGTCGTACCCGCTCGACCTGTCTTCCGCCACGAAGACGGACGGCGAGAATGGTGAGGTCACCTGGTCTGGTGTCGGCGTCACCGGATCGCTCACCGGCGGGCCCGGCGGCGGCAGTGCGAACAGCATCGGCTTCGACGACCTGACGTTCACCGTCGGCACGGCGAGCTCCGAATCGTTCGGCTCCACGACGGCCGGCGACGGGGATGCGACATCGGTCGCCGCTGAGACGGCGCCGACCACGACGGGGATCGAACTCCTCACCCCCGCCGATCAGATTCGCGCCGGTGGCCGCATCCAGTTGCAGGCATCCGGATTCGAGACCACGGAATTCGGCGTCCTCGTCGTGCTGTACGGCAGTGACGAGGGCTCTGTTCCCATCGTGCTCGACGAGAACGCGAGCGCGAATGCCGATGGACTCGTACGTTGGTCGGGAACGCTTCCCGACGACGTCGCGGGAGACCACGTCATCACGCTGCAGGGCAGCATCGACGCCGGCGCCGAGATCGAGATTCTCGAGCGAGAGGGCCCCGCCTCTGCGGGAGCGGCAATCTCAGACGGGGAAGCGGGGCCGTCCGGGCACGGGCAGCCTGCCCTCGGCGGCGGCATGGCGCTGTGGGAGTGGTGGACGATCGCCGCGAGTCTCGTCGCGATCGCCGGATGCACGTCGACGCTCGCCGTCCGCCAACACCGTACGAATGCGGCCGCCGTCGCGCTCGCCTAGCGCCCCGGTGACGCAATGTCAGAGAAGTGAGATGACCCAAGTGGACCTTCGTTTCCTCATGCGCGCATGCGCGATCGCAGCCATTGCATCGATGACATCGCTCGCCGTGCCTCCCGCCGCCGAGGCGGCAGACACGGCAACCGACTGCGAGATCAGCGGCGGCGCTCTCTCGTGGGGCGTCAAGGAGAGCTTTCGCGCCTACATCAGCGGGTCTATCGCAAATGGATCGTGGGAGACCTCCGACGGCGCCGCCTACGAGACTCCGGACTTTCTCTGGAGTGGCGCTGCGGGGAGGTTCGACCCCGCGACCGGAACCGGCGCCGTGTCATTCACCGGCACGCTGCACTTCACCGGCCACGACGGTGTCCTCGACCTCACGCTTGCGAATCCCACGATCGAGTTCGACGGGCAGGGCGGTGCCGCGCTGCTGCTCGACGCGAGGAGCAGCGACATGGAGGGCGAGGTCGCCGTCGACGCAGAGCAGGAATGGGTCGGCGACATCTCCGTCGATCAGGACCTCGCGTCGGCCGATGGGGAACTGATGATCAGCGAGGCGCCGACGACGCTGACGAACTCCGGCGCGAGCGCATTCGCCGGCTTCTACGAGGCCGGCGTGGAGCTCGACCCGCTGACGCTCACGCTCGAACTCGGCGACTGCGACGCTGCTGCAGCGGTTGCGGCGCCGACCGACGACGCACAGGCGGATGCGAATCCGGGCGGAGCGTCGGCACAGGAACAGCCCCTCGCCGCCTCGCGGAGCGACGTTCCGTGGCTGCCGATCGGTGTTGGTGGTGCCGCGCTGCTCATCATCGGTCTCACCGTCGGCATGATCGTCGGAGGACGACGCCCCCGATCCAGTGGTCACGTGCGCGTCGCGAGTGCGGAGAGCAAGCCGGGGGAGACGCCGTGAACGGCCGACCGACTCGGCGTCGATCCGCCGTCATCGCGGGCCTCGTCGCCACGGTGCTGATGCTGACCGGGTGCGCGCACACCGGAGTCGTCGCCGACGCGACGAGCGAGGAGCAGCGGCCTGCCCTGAGCGAACTCGACGCACTCGATGATCCGCGCAGCTACGAGGGGCCCTCGACCGCGACGCTGACGGATCGCGAGATCGAGCCGGTGACGGATGACCCGGATCAGACCCTCCCAACCACCGTCGCTTCCTCCCGTCAGGACGGCACCCAGGAGCAGATCGAGATCACCGACACGAGTCGTGTCGTCGCCGCAGACCTCGCCGGCTCGATCGCGGCCAGCATCTGGGCACTGGGGTTCGGCGATACCCTCGTCGGCAAGGACCAATCCACGACCTTCCCCGGCACCGAGGACATCGAGACGGTGACTTCGGGCGGGCATACGGTGAACGCGGAGGCGATCATCGGGCTTGCGCCGGACGTCGTGATCACTGACGGAACCGTCGGCCCTCGTGACGTCATCGAGCAGTTGCGCGACGTCGGCATCGTGGTCGTGTTCGTGGACAACGACGCGTCGTTCGGCGGAGCCGAGGAACTGGCGCGACAGGTCGCCGGGATCTACGGGGCCGTGGAAGCGGGTGAACTGCTCGCCGAGCGCATCCGACAGGAGGTCGCCGGCACGATCGAGGAGATCGCGGGCCTCGCGCCCACGCGGGATGAGGATCGCGTGCGCATTCTCTTCCTCTACCTGCGGGGAGACGCGGGCATCTACTACCTGTTCGGGTCGGAATCCGGCGCGGACGAGTTGATCGATGCGCTCGGCGGCATCGACGTCGCCGGTGAACTTGGCTGGCAGGGCATGAAACCCATGACCGACGAGGCGCTCGTGGCCGCCAATCCCGATCTGATCCTCACCATGACCGGCGGAATCGAATCGGTCGGAGGGGTCGACGGCCTTCTCGAGGACAAGCCCGCGATCGCGCTGACGGCCGCAGGCGAGCATCGTCGCGTCGTCGACATGGACGACGGCACCATCCTCTCGTTCGGCCCGCGCTCCGCCGAGGTGATCGATGCGCTCGCCCGGGCCATCTACGCCCCGAACACCCCGGTTGGCGACGAGCCCCGGTGACGCGCACCCGGGCAACAACGTTCGAGGTACGTCGGTCGGGTACTCGCGGTGGTCGCAACACGGTCGTGGTCGCAGCGACCGTCGGGCTGCTCGTCGTCGGGGCGATCCTGTCGGCCAGCCTCGGGCAGCTCCCAATCGGCCCGGCAGAGATCGTCGGGTCGATCATGCGCGCCGTCGGAATCGAGAACGGCGCTGCGCCGACCGACCGGCTGATCGAGCAGACGCTGTGGCAGATTCGGTTCCCGCGGGTTGTCATGTCGCTGCTCGTCGGAGCGACCCTCGCGATCGCCGGGGGCGTGATGCAGGCGATTTTCGGCAATCCCCTGGCCGAGCCGGGCGTCGTCGGCGTCTCGTCCGGCGCTGCGCTCGGTGCGGCCGCCGCGATCACGTTCGGCCTGTCAGCATTCGGAGGCTGGACGGTCGCGGTGTTCGCGTTCCTCGGTGGGCTCGCCGCCACGTTGATCGTGTACGGCACGGCCCGCGCCCAGGGCAGAACCGAAATGGTCACACTGCTGCTCACCGGAATCGCGGTCAATGCGTTCGCCGGTGCGGGCCTCGCCCTCATCATGTTCCTCGGAGACACCCAGAGCAGGGAACAGATCATGTTCTGGCAGCTGGGATCCATCAACGGCTCGCGCTGGAACGAGGTGCTCGTCGTGGCGGCCGTCGGCCTCGCTGCCACGGCGATCGCGGTCCGGCTTGCTCAGAAGTACGAGCGGCGCGCTCTC
>JBQDJW010000102.1:0-7597 GCA_052086425.1 Pseudoclavibacter sp.
AAGTATGGCGACATCGCGACGAGCACGAGCTGCAGCATCGGCAGGCCGAGCGCGAGCAGCGCGTAGGCCACCGTTGCGACCGCGACGGGCGCGCGCCACGCGCCGAGCGGCCACTCGCCCGTGCGGGCGCCCTTGCCGGTGACGGTTGTGAACGACCGCCTCCCGCGGACGACGCGCTCGAGCCACACGAGCACCAGCAGGATCGCGAGCAGGATGATCGACACGGCGCTCGCGTGCCCGTACGCGGGCCTGGCCGCGTCGTTGAGGTAGCGGAACACCTCGGTCGGCAACACGTAGATATCGGCGGGGACGCCGAGCACAACAGGCACGTCGAACGCCTCGAGCGACACGACCGTCGAGACGATCAGCACCGCGGTGATCGCGGGCGCGAGCAGGGGCAGCTGCGTGCCGAAGAAGGTGCGGATCGCACCGGCGCCTGAGACGCGCGAGGCCTCCTCGAGCGAACGATCGAGGGTCGAGAACGGGCCGATCAGGATCAGGTACATGAAGCCGGTGTTGCGCAGCGTCGACACGAGCAAGAGCCCAGCCCACGACTCGACATTGAGCGGGCCAGCGCCCCACTGGTAGCCCTCGGCGAAGCCGCTCGAGATGCCGCGCAGCCACACGTTGACGAGCCCGACCGACTCGTTGCCGAGCATCGACCACGCGAGCGCGTAGAACAGGGGCGGCACCGCCACCATGACGGCCATCGTGCCCGTCACGAGCCACTTCAGCCGCGCGTTCGTGCGGGTCACGATCGTCGCGAAGAAGATCGCGATCGCGATGCCGGCCGCAACGCTGATGACCGTGAGAACGACCGTGTTCCACAGGGTCGACCAGGTGCGCGGCGACGACATGACCTCGGCGAATGGCTCTGGCGACCACACGCCCTCCGAGAAGGGGCTCGTGCGGAAGGCGCCGATGAGGACGGCGAGCACCGGCGCCGCGAAGAGCAGCACGATGACGATCGCGATGGCGATCTGGATGTTCCGCTCCGGATGCAGCGACCATTGGCCGCGCAGGCGGCTGGTGAGCGAGGTCATGGCGCACCGGGCGACGGATCGGAGGTGACGGTGCTCATCGGCCCGCCGTGTGCTCGGCGATGAACGGCTCGACGAGCGACATGAGCCGGTCGTGCGGGGTACCGACGGCGTAGACGGTCGAGAGGTGGTTGTGCGACGGCAGCGTGACGATCGGAGCGAACGTGCCGCGGCGCTCGTGCCAGGCCGCGACGAGAGCGGCCGCACTCTGGTGGAATTGTTCGTCGTCCCACTCGGCGACCGCGAGCAGCAGCGGCACCTCGGTCTCGAGCACCGTGTCGATCGAGCCCTTCGCGGCCCAGGCGCCGAGGTCGTCACCCCAGTAGGCGCGGTGCATGGGCAGGTCTTTGGCCGAGGCGACGTCGTACATGCACGACACGAGCACGGCGGCGGCGGCGCCCGGGGCTCGGCCCTGCGCGTGGAGACCGAGGTAGTCGGCGACGTGCATCGCGCCGGCCGACTGACCGAGCACGACGATGCGCTCGGGGTCGCCGCCGAACTCGGCGGCGTGGTCGCGCAGCCAGGCGACGGCGGAACCGACGTCGGCTCCGCCGTCCGGCCAGCTCGCCTCGGGCGCCAGTCGGTAGTTCATGGCTACGCCGACCATGCCGCGCCGAGCGGCCCAGGCGCCGAGGTTCGGTCCGAACAGCGAGTCGGCAGATCCCTTGTCGCCCGCGACGAAACCGCCGCCGTGCACGTAGAGGAGGATCGGCGCCCCGGCATCGGCTGCAGCCGGGGCCGCCGCGCGGTAGACATCGAGGCGGTGACGCTCATGGTCGCCGTATCGAGCATCCGGTGTGATGTCGATGCCAGTCAGCAGGTCTGCAGGCATGGCGTCTGCCGCGAGACGCTTGGTCTGCACGACGAATTCGGGCGTGAGCGCGGTTCCGAGCGACTCGATCGACGCCCGCCAGGCGGCGGCGTTTGCGCCCCTCGCCCGTGTACCCGGAGTACCCGGGCCCTCGGAGTCGCCACCCGCTGCTTGCATTCGCCGTTCGTTCACGCGCACTCCAACTCCCGTCTCCGTCGACCGTGTGCCAACGGTATGGAGCGGCACCTCGGGCGCAACATGCGCTCGGCGACAGCGTGCACTCGCGTTCTTGCCGCGGGAACCAGCGCGCGACTCGCGCACGGCATCCGGCGGCCCGCTACGGTTGCCCGGTGAGCGCCCGTCATCCCTGGTCACCCGACGGCGACGACCTCGTCGTGCGGGGCGACAACCTCGAGGTGCTCCGCGCGCTCCCAGCGGATACGTTCCAGCTCGTATACCTCGACCCGCCGTTCAACACGGGGAAGGTGCAGGTGCGCGAGACCGTCACGAACGCGCACTCGCCGACGAGTTCGCGGGTCGGCTTCAAGGGCCTCACCTACGAGACCGTGCGCGAGCGCGTGCTGAGCTTCAACGACTCCTTCGACGACTACTGGGCGTTCCTCGAGCCGCGCATCGTCGAGGCCTGGCGGGTGCTGCACCCGACCGGCACCCTCTACCTGCACCTCGACTACCGCGAGGTGCATTACGCGAAGGTGTTGCTCGACGCCCTGTTCGGCCGCAAGTGCTTCCTCAACGAGATCATCTGGGCCTACGACTACGGCGGCCGCACGAAGAAGAGGTGGCCGTCGAAGCACGACAGCATCCTCGTGTACGTGAAGTCGCCGACGAACTATCGCTTCAACGCCGAAGCCGTCGACCGCGAGCCCTACATGGCGCCAGGGCTCGTCACGCCCGAGAAAGCGGAGCGCGGCAAACTGCCGACCGACGTGTGGTGGCACACGATCGTCTCGCCGACGGGCAATGAGAAGACGGGCTATGCGACACAGAAACCCGAGGGCGTCCTGCGCCGCATCGTGCAGGCGAGCAGCGGCGAGGGCGACTGGGTGCTCGACCCGTTCGCGGGCTCAGGCACGACGGGCGCGGTCGCGGCGCAGCTCGATCGGCGCTTCGTGCTGATCGATCAGAACCCCGAGGCGATCGAGATCATGCGCGCGCGATTGCAGGATGCTCGGATCGCGAACGCGCGCGACCTCACGTCCGGCGCGAAGGGCGCGAGGGAGACGGCAGCGCCGGTCGAGCCGACGCCTCCGGCCGGGGCGACATTCCCCGTCGAGCACGCGGCGAAACATGAGTGACCTCGCCGTCCCCGTAGATCCCGCGCTCGTGCACGCACAGGTGCGGGACGACGCGCGGGCCGGCCGGTTCGACGACTGGGCGAACTCGACCGTCGTCGACGAGAACACGGGCGAGGCAGTGCTCGACGAGGCGCGCTTCGCCGAGCTCCACGACATCGCCGGTATCGACGCGACGTTCCCCATCGGCAACGCCGGGTTGCTGCACGTGTACGGCTACTGGTTCTCAGTGGTCGTGACCCCGTACGGGCGCAAGCGCGACCGCTGGGTCGACGGGCACCTCGCGACGGCATTCGGGCTTCGTGCCGACGCCTTTCACCTTTCGGCCGGTGGCGGCGAGACGACCCTGCTCGAGCGGGTAACGCGCGTGGCGCTCCCCCTCCTGAATGCGCCGGTCGGGTCGCCGGGCGGCACCCGGGCGACCGTCACACCGCTGAACGGTTCGTCCGCTGACGCTCTGCCCGACGGCGGATCCCCCGAGAGCAACCCGTCCATGGACACCGCATTCGCGGACACCGCGTCCGCGAGCGCTGACACGACGGTCGATGGCCACCCGACGCGCGTTGTGCTGCACCGATCCTCGGGCACAACCGCGACTGCCGGCTCCGATGCAACCGCCCTGATCTACGGCATCGGCGCCCCCGCGACCGCGCGCTTCCGCCTCGTGACGACGTTCCCGCTCGCGCCCAACGCGCCAGACGCGCCAGACGCGCCAGACGCGCCAGACGCGCCAGACGCGCCAGACGCAAGCCTCCACGAGCTGCTCGCCGAGTTCGCGCGCGAGCCGCGCCTGCGCTGGAACGCCGCGTTCCCGCCGCGCACATAACCCGCTGTTCACCCCGCGTTAGACAAAGCGTCCACATTCACAACCTACGGTGGACGCGATGTCCACGACTCCAGACGAACTCGCCACACCCAGCGTCATCTTCGACTTCGACGGCACGCTCTCGCTCGGGCGCGGCCCACTGCTCGCATACGCGCGCAGCGCGGCAGCCGCCATTCTCCGCCGCGAGCCCAGCACCGAGGCAACTGCCGAAGCCGCCCCCAGAATCCCCGCCGGGTCCACCAAGGCCCACGTCCCCGCGGACGGCGAAGAATCCGCGGCCGCCTACGCCGCCCTTGACGGGCTCGAGCGCGGCGAGACGACCTACCGCGACGGCTACGACGCGGTCGGGTCGCTCGCGGCCGACGTCGGCCTCTCGCAGGCCGACCTCGGCGCCGCCTACCTCGCGAGCCGCGCTGTGCTCGGCACCGACGAGGCGCCCGTGACGACGATGCCCGGCCTCGACGAATTCCTCTCCGACCTCGGCACCCGCGCACGCGTGCTGCTCGCGACGAACGCCCCCGAGCCGGGCGTCGACCGCGTGCTCGCCGCCTGGGGCGTTCGCGGCCGCTTCGACGAGCTGCACTTCGACGTCGGCAAGCCAGCCGGCCTCACCGCCCTCATCCGCGCCGAGCAGCAGACCGGCCCCGTGCTCGTGGTCGGCGATGTCGTCGACATCGACCTCGCGCCCGCGATCGCCCTGCACGCCGACACCGCGCTCGTCGGGGCGACGGCGCCCCACGCCACCGCCGCCGTCACGATGCGCGCCGCAACCCTCAACGACCTCCGCTCCGAAATCGAATCATGGGTCGCCGCGACGGCGTCCTCCCTCCCGTCCCCCGCGGGGGCACACCCCACCACCGAAAGGCAGTAACGCGCATGCGCACCTCACTCCTCGCCACCGGCACCGCCGCGGCCGTCGCGCTCGCCCTGGTCGGCTGCAGCAGCGCCGAGCCGGCGCCGACGACCGACGACGGCTCGGCCGCCCAGCCCGAATCGATCACCATCTCGCTCGTGCCGTCGGTCGAGGGTGAAGACCTCGCCGAGGCCCTCGACCCGCTGACGACCTACCTCAGCGACAACCTCGGCATCGAGGTCAACGGTGTCGTCGCCACCGACTACGCCGCGACCGTCGAGGCGCTCGGCGCCGGCCAGGCCGACGTCGTCATCACCGACGCGGGCTCGCTCTACAACGCCACCGAGCAGCACGCAGCCGAGCTGATCCTGCGCGACGTGCGCTTCGGCGCGACCTCGTACGCGGCCGTCGCCTACACGAACAACCCCGACAAGTACTGCGACGACGAGCCGGTCATGGCGACGTACGACGCGAGCGAGACCGACCTGTCGTACTGCAACGGCATCGAGGCCGACGGCGAGAGCGCCACGGGCCAGGGCCCCGCGGGCGTTGACGCCTTCTCGAACATCACCGACGGCACGACCGTCGCGCTACAGGCGGCGACCTCGCCGGCCGGCTACCAGTACCCCGTCGTCGCGATGCGCGACGCTGGCATCGACACCGACGCCGGCATCTCGCAGATCCCCGTCGAGGGCAACAACAACGCCGTCCTCGCCGTCGCGAACGGCGACGCCGAGGTCGGCTTCGCCTACTGGGATGCGCGCACGACCGTGCTCGAGGAGATGCCGGAGATCGGCGAATCGGTGACGGCCTTCGCCTACACCGAGATGATCCCGAACGGCGGCGTCGCCGTCTCTTCGGAGCTGCCGGACGAGCTCGTCACCGAGCTCACAACCCTCATGGACGAGTACGCCGACTCGTCGCCAGAAGCTGCCGACGTCATGTTCGACCTCGTCGGCCTCTCGGACTGGACGACCGAGACGGCCGACGACGAGATCTCGCGCTACGGCGAGATCCTCGAGCAGTTCGCCAGCTAGGCGACCGCTCAGAGCACACCGCGACGCGGGGCACGGCAGCGAGCCGATCACGGCGAGCCGGGCGTGCCCCGCACCGCGGCACCAAACACCGGAACCACCAGACACCAGAGCAGCATGCACACAGACACGAAGCGCGCGGGGGCGGCCGCGACCCCGGCCTCTGCGCCGTGGCACATCGAACTCGACCGCGTCTCGGTCACCTACCCGAACGGCACGGCGGCCCTTCGCGACGTGTCGCTGCGCATCGAGCCCGGCGAGATGGTCGCCGTCGTCGGCCTCTCCGGCTCGGGCAAGTCGACGCTGATCCGCACGATCAATGGCCTCGTGCCCGCAACATCCGGCACCGTCACGGTCGGCCCGCACGAGGTGACCGCCCTGCGCGGGCGGCGCCTGCGCGAGGCACGCGGCAACATCGGCATGATCTTCCAGGCCTTCAACCTGGCCGAGCGCACGACCGTCATGCAGAACGTGCTCGTCGGCCGGTTCGCGCACTCGGCCGCGTGGCGCACGCTGCTCGGCACACCGACCGCGGGAGACCGCGAGCTCGCACTGCGGGCGCTCGATTCGGTCGGGATGCTCGAGAAGGTCTGGGCGCGGGCCGGCGCCCTTTCGGGTGGGCAGAAGCAGCGCGTCGCCATCGCGCGGGCGCTCACGCAGGAGCCGAGCGTCATGCTCGCCGACGAGCCCGTCGCGAGCCTCGACCCGCCGACGGCGCACGCCGTCATGTCGGACCTGCGGCGCATCAACGCCGAGCGCGACCTGACCGTGCTCGTCAACCTGCACCTCATGGATCTCGCGCGCCAGTACACGACCCGCATGATCGGGCTGCGCGCGGGCCAGCTCGTGTTCGACGGCCCCGCCGCGAGCGCGACCGACGCCGACTTCGAGCAGATCTACGGCCGGCCGGTGCAGGCCCGCGACGAACTGGGCACGGCGTGAGGGCAGAGCCCCGCCGCGGCGCGGCAGATGCCGGCACGGCCACAGCGGCCACCGCTCCCCTGCGCACGCCGCCGCGCCCGCGAAACCCCGGGCGCACCGTCCTCGTCGTCGCGGCGCTCGTCGCCATGACAGTGGCCACGTGCATCCCGGCGATCGGCGGCATCGAGGTCGACCTGAACGCGATCGCCGAGAACTGGCGCAACGGCGCGAACAAGCTGCTGCAGCTCATGCAGCCGAACTTCGCGTTCTTGCCGCGCACGCTCACTCCGATGCTCGAGACCCTGCAGATGGCCGTCGTCGGCGCAGCGATCGCCGCCGCCATCTCGGTGCCGCTCACGCTCTGGGCGGCGCGGCCGACCAACCCGTTCGGCGTCGGCCGCGGCATCGTGCGCACCGTCGTGAACGTCGTGCGCTCGGTGCCGGACCTCGTCTACGCGACAGTGCTCGTCGCGATGGCCGGCGTCGGCGCCCTGCCCGGCGTGATCACGCTCGTGCTCTTCGACATCGGCATCATCGTCAAGCTCGTCTCCGAGGCGATCGACTCGGCCGACCATCGCTACATGGAGGCCGGGCGCGCGGCCGGCGGCTCGCAGACCCAGATCAACCGCGCAACGGCCCTGCCGCAGACGTGGCCGCTCTTCGCGAACCAGTGGCTGTACGTGCTGGAGCTCAACGTGCGCATCTCGGCGATCCTCGGCCTCGTGGGCGCGGGCGGCATCGGCCGGATGCTCGACGAGCGACGTTCGTTCTTCGCCTACGACGACGTTTCGGTGATCAT
>JBQDJW010000103.1:0-7576 GCA_052086425.1 Pseudoclavibacter sp.
CCGCCATCGTCGTCGCCGTGCCCATGACATTGCAGCTGCCGGGGCCGCCATGGACGACGCCCTCGAAGTCGAGCCAATCGTCGTCGCTCACCTCGCCGACACGTCGCCGGTCGATGACCTCCCACTGCTCATCGACGGTCATCGCCCGCCCCTCCCAGCACGCGACGGGCCGCGGGCCCCCGGTGACCAGGACCGCGGGGGTGCCGGCGCTGATCGCGCCCATGAGGACGGCGGGAACCGTCTTGTCGCAGGCGCCGAGCAGCACGACTCCGTCGATCGGCGATGCCAGAATCGTCTCTTCCACGTCCATCGCCATCAGGTTTCTGAGGTACATCGAGGACGGGCGGCTGAACGGTTCGCTGATCGAGATCGACGGGAACTCCAACGCGAGCCCGCCTGCCGCCTCGACGCCCCGTTTCACGGAGGCGGCGAGATCGCGGAATCCGTTGTTGCACGGGTTCAGCTCACTCCAGCTCGTCGAGATGCCGATGACGGGACCTCGGCGCACCGCGTCGGCGCTGAAGCCCTCGGCTCGAAGGAACGCTCGGTGCACCATCCCGTCCGCGCTGTCCTCGCGGAAGATGCTGCCGTCGAGCCGGTGGATGTTCTCCTGCGACATTGACGCTCCCTCGCGGTGCCGGTCATCTGCGCGTCGATGCGCGATGCCCGGTCCGCATCGTATCCGACGCCCTCCCGGAGCTCCGCCCCAGAGGGATGGGCGTGCGCGGTTCGCCGGATACTCGCCTTCCGCCTGTGGGAAACTCGCGGTTCGCGACCCATCCACAGTCGGTCGGTCGATTCCTGCGGAGCGGCGGCGCGCATCCATACCGTCGTCGCCATGCAGCAGCTGCCGACCTCGAAGCGCAATCGGTTCGTCGCCGTGCCGCCTGGCAAGCGACCCGCGACGGTCGCGCTCGCGCCGCATCCGGATGGTCGCAGCGCGCCGCGCGCGAGGCGTGCGATGACGCGCGACGAGGCCGCGTCGTTCGGATCGCTCGCACCGTTCGTCGCCGACGGGGAGGTCACCGACCTGTTCGTCAACGGCCCGAACTCGCTCTACGTCGATCGCGGGGAGGGTGCCGCGCTCGACCCCGACTGGGCAACGGTCACCGACGAGGCGCTCCGCGCGCTCGCCGTGCGCATCATCGCCAGGGGCGGGCGGCACCTCGACGAGGCCGAGCCGTGCGTCGACGTGCGCATCGGCGATGGCATTCGCGTCCACGCGGTACTGCCGCCCGTGTCGACCGGCGGCACGCTGCTGAGCATCCGGCTTCCCCGCACCGAACCGCCGACCATGGGCGAGCTCCGCGACCGACGCGTCTTCGGCCCGGGCATCGAAGCCACCCTGCGTGCGGCGGTCGCCGCACGCACCAACCTCCTCATCACCGGGGCGGGCGGCAGCGGCAAAACCACGCTGCTCGCGGCGCTGCTCGCCTGCGCCGAGCCCGGCGATCGCATCGTCACGATGGAAGACGTCGCCGAGTTGCGCATCGCGCACCCGCACGTGATCGGCCTCGAATCGCGC
Source organism: Pseudoclavibacter sp. (assembly GCA_052086425.1). Lineage (GTDB taxonomy): Bacteria > Actinomycetota > Actinomycetes > Actinomycetales > Microbacteriaceae > Pseudoclavibacter. Next base: position 1,526 of record JBQDJW010000103.1, read on the forward strand.
CAGGCCAATATCGAGGGCGCCGGCGAGGTCGGGCTGCCCCGACTCGTGCGCGAGGCGCTCCGCATGCGGCCCGACCGGCTCGTGCTCGGCGAGTGCCGCGGCGCTGAGCTGCGCGACCTGCTCGCCGCCCTCAACACGGGCCACGACGGCGGCGCGGGAACCCTGCACGCGAACTCGCTCGCCGACGTGCCGAGCCGGCTCGAGGCGCTCGGCGCGCTCGCACGGCTCGACCCACAAGCGGTCGCGCGCCAGGCGGTCTCGGCGATCGGCCTCGTCGTGCACGTCGAGCGTCGCGGCGGCAGGCGGCGCGTCGCCGAGCTCGGCGAGTTCGGGCTCGCGCCCGACGGGCGGCTGAGCGTCGCACCGATCCGCCCGGGCGGCGCGGGTGCCGCGGGAAGTTCGGGCGGCGGTCGGTTCGGAGGCGACCCAGGCCAGTCGATTGGGCCGGCGGACGGCCCCGCGCCCCGAGGGGGACCGGCGTGAGCCCCCGAGACCTCTCCGAGACCGAATCGGTCGCGGCCGTCCTCGACCGGCTCGCGATGCTCCTGCGCGGCGGCGCCGCCCCCGCGACGGCGTGGGGGCTCGTCGCCAAGCACGGGCGCGGCGACGACGTGACCCGCGACGTGGTCCGCGAGGTCGCACGCGCGCTCGACACCGGCGGCGACGTCGGTCAGGTGCTCGCCCGACGCGCCGAATCGGGCTGGCGCGCGCTCGGCTGCGCCTGGTCGCTCGCCGGGCGAACCGGCGCGCCGCTCGCTCGGAGCCTCGGCGACCTCGCGGGTGGCTTCCGCGATGTCGGCGAGGCCGAGCGCGACGTGCGCGTCGCCCTCGAGGGGCCGACGTCGACGAGCAGAATCGTCATCGCGCTGCCCGCCGTCGGTCTCGGTCTCGGGCTCGTCATGGGCGTCGACACGCTCGGCGTGCTCACGCGAACGCCCCTCGGCATCGCGTGCCTCGCCGTCGGCCTCGTGCTCATCGGCGGCGCCTGGTGGTGGATGCGCACGCTTGTCCGCAGCGCGCGCGACGGCGATCCGCACCCGGGGCTCTCGCTCGACCTCGTCGCGCTCGGGATGCGCGGGGGCGGTTCGGCAGGCGATGTCGCGTCCGCCGTCTCCTCGGCGATGCGGGAGTACTCCCTTCGCGACGGCGCGGCCGACGATATCGCCAGAACACTCGCGCTGGCCGCCGATGCCGGCGTGCCCCCGGCCGAGCTCCTCCGGCGCGAGGCATCCCTGGCCCGAGTGATCGCGCGCGCGTCCGCAAAGCGGCGCGCGGCCAAGCTCGGCGCCGCACTCATGCTGCCACTCGGCGTGTGCGTGCTGCCCGCGTTCATCGCGCTCGGGGTCGCCCCGCTCGTGCTCGCGATCCTTGGTGACGTCGTGGGGCCGCTCCCATGACCGCGACCGCCAGATCCAGGTCGACCGATCCCGCAGACGTTCGTGCCACCGCTCGCCCGCTTCGCGTCGGGCAATACAAGAAGGAGTACGCATGACCATGCACCACACCGGAACGCTCACCGATGAGAAGGCGGCGACCGCGGAGGCGACTGCCGAGAGCGGTGGTCGCCAGGACGAGATCGCCGACGCGGTTGCCGCCGAACCCGGCGCAACGGAACCCGCCGCCGCCGTCCCCGCCGACGCAACTGCCGCATCCACCAATCTGCGCGATCGCGCGGCCGCGGCCCTGCGCGACGAGCGCGGCGCCGAGACCGCCGAGTACGCGATCGCCACGATGGCGGCGGTCGCGTTCGCGGGGCTGCTCGTCGCGATCATGCAGAGCGACACCGTGCGCGCCATGCTCGAAGACCTGGTCGAGCGCGCGCTCACCTTCGTGGGCTGATCGTGCAGGGCGCGACACGACGACCGGAGGGCGAGCGCGGCTCGGCCGCCGCGGAGTTCGCCGCGAGCCTGCCGGCCGTCGTGCTCGCGCTCGCCGTGTGCCTCGGGGCGCTGCAGATCGGGGCGCTGCAAGTGCGATTGCAGGATGCTGCGGCCGACGCCGCGAGGATCGTCGCGCGAGGCGATTCGGTCGCCGTCGCCGAGCAGCGCGCGGGCGGTGCAGTTCCGGGCGCCGCGCTGACATTCGGCGGCGACGGCGACGGCGACCTCGTGTGCGCGACGCTCGCGAGCGAGGTCCCGGTCGCCGGCCTGTTCTCGATCCCCGTCTCGGCGCGGTCGTGCGCGCTCGCGGGCGGGCAATGATGTCGGTGGGCCGAGGTGGCGATCCCTGCCGTGATCGCGGTTCCGGCTCGGTGCTCGCCGTCGCGCTCATCGCCGCGAGTCTCGCCTTCGCGATCGCGCTCGTGCAGGTGCTCGGGGCCTTCGCTGCGCATCAGCGGGCGCAGGCGGCGGCCGACGCGGCGGCGCTCGCCGCGGCCGACACGATCTCCGGCCGCGCACCCGGCGACCCGTGCGAAAACGCGACGAATCTCGCCGACGCGCACGCCGCATCCGTGCACGATTGCGAGGTCGATGGCAGCGAGGCGACGGTGACGATCGAGGTCGACGCGGGGTGGATCAGCGTATTCGCAACGGCACGCGCCGGGCCGGCTCCGTCCTTGCGCCCATGAAGCCGATACCTATAATGGCGCGGACGAACCCCCGATCGCCCGACGGGGCATCCGCTGCGTCTGGCGAACCACCGATCGTTCCGCGGAACAGCGATCACTCCAGATGCAGAGTCCGCGGTCAACCGTTCTCCCGAAGCGAGGAACACATCACGCGTGTCTGGCTCTAACAAACTGGTCATCGTCGAGTCGCCGACGAAGGTGAAAAGCATCTCTCAGTACCTTGGCGATGATTACACCGTCATGGCCTCGGTCGGCCACATCCGCGACCTCATCGAGCCCAAACACCTGCCGGCCGAGAAGAAACAGGGGCCGCTCGGCAAATTCTCGATCGACATCGAGAACGACTTCGAGCCCTACTACACGGTCTCGGACGGCAAACAGAAGACGGTCGCCGACCTCAAGCGCGCGCTGAAGGGCGCCGACGAGCTCATCCTCGCAACTGATGAAGACCGCGAGGGCGAGGCCATCGCGTGGCACCTGCTCGAGGTGCTCCAGCCGAAAGTGCCGGTCAAGCGCATGGTCTTCCACGAGATCACGCGCGAGGCGATCGAGGCCGCCAAGAACGACACTCGCGACATCGACGCGAACCTCGTCGACGCGCAGGAGACCAGGCGAATCCTCGACCGACTCTACGGCTACGAGCTCTCGCCCGTGCTGTGGCGCAAGGTCCGGGTCGGCCTCAGCGCCGGTCGCGTGCAGTCGGCGGCGACCCGACTCGTCGTCGAGCGAGAGCGCGAGCGCATGTCGTTCGTGCGGGCGTCGTACTGGGGCGTGCAGACCGAGTTCGCACCGGATGCGGCGAGCGCGTTCGCGTCGCGCCTCACCAGGGTCGATGGCAACCGCATCGCGACGGGCCGCGACTTCGACGACCACGGCACGCTGAAGGCCGACGTGACGGTGCTGATCCAAGAGTCGGCCGAGGCGATCGCGGAGCAGCTCACGGCGGGTGCGCCGGTCACTGTGCTCGGGCTCGAAACGAAGCCGTACACGCGTCGGCCCGCGGCGCCGTTCACGACATCGACGCTGCAGCAGGAGGCCGGGCGCAAGCTGCGTTTCTCGGCCAGGCAGACCATGAGTGTCGCCCAGTCGCTCTACGAGCACGGTCACATCACCTATATGCGTACCGACTCGGTGAACCTGTCGCAGCAGGCCATCTCGGCCGCGCGCTCGCAGGCCACGAAGCTGTATGGCGCCGACAGCCTCCCCGAGAAGCCGCGCTTCTACGGGGCGAAGTCGAAGAATGCGCAGGAGGCGCACGAGGCGATTCGCCCCGCCGGGTCGCAGTTCGCGCTGCCCTCGGAGCTGCAGCGCACCCTGTCGCCGAACGAGGCGCGCCTGTACGACCTGATCTGGAAGCGCACGGTCGCCTCGCAGATGGCCGACGCCAAGGGGCAGACGGCGACCGTCACGCTCGGCGCCGCCGCGCTCGAGGTGCCGAACTCCGACGGCGAGCTGCAGCGGATCGACGTCGAGTTCCAGACCTCCGGCACCGTCATCACCTTCCGCGGCTTCCTCTCCGCGTACGAGGAGGGGAGTGACGAGCCGCGCAATCGCGACGACGCCGAGGCGAAGCTGCCTCCGCTCGAGGTGGGCCAGTCGGTGACGACCAGCGAGGCCGAGGCGACCTCGCACGAGACCTCGCCGCCGCCCCGCTACACCGAGGCGAGCCTCGTGAAGAAGCTCGACGAGCTCGGCATCGGCCGTCCCTCGACCTATGCGTCGATCATTGCGACGATCCAGGACCGCGGCTACGTGCAGTCGAAGGGCTCGGCCCTCGTGCCGAGCTGGATCGCGTTCAGCGTCGTGCGCTTGCTCGAAGAGAACTTCAGCGAGCTCGTGCAGTACGACTTCACCGCCCAGATGGAGGGCGACCTCGACCTCATCGCGAGCGGGGAGCGCGACCGAAACGACTGGCTGCGCGCCTTCTACTTCGGCACGAACGATTACCCCGGCCTGCGACCAGTCGTCGACAACCTCGGCGAGATCGATGCCAAGGCGCTCAACACGATCCCGGTCACCGACGACGCGGCCCTCCGCGTCGGCCGCTACGGGCCCTACCTGGAGGTCGCGAGCGAGACCGGCGGCACGCCCCGCCGCATCGGCGTGCCCGACGAACTCGCGCCCGACGAGCTCACGAGCGAGAAGGCGCGCGAGCTCATCGACGCACCCGTCGCACAGGATCGCGAGCTCGGTGTCGACCCCGAGCTCGGCTCGACGATCGTCCTGAAAGACGGCAGGTTCGGGCCATACGTGTCGGAGGTGTTCCCCGAACCCGAGGCGTCGGCCGGCGCCGCCGGCGAGGGGGCTGCGACCGCCGCCTCGGACGCGACCGCCACCACCGCATCCGGCACCAATGCGGAGCCGGCCGCCGAGCAGGCCGCGCCTGCGGCGCCGGCGAAGCGCCGCACGAAGAAGGCGGCGGGGCCGAAGCCGCGCACCGCGTCGCTATTCGCCTCGATGCTGCCAGAGCAGGTGACGCTCGAGCAGGCATTGCAACTGCTTCGCCTGCCGCGCGTCGTCGGCGCCGACCCCGAGACGGGCGACGAGATCACGGCGCAGAACGGCCGCTATGGCCCGTACTTGAAGAAGGGCGCCGACAGCGACGAGAAGAAGGCGGAGACCCGTTCGCTTCCCAACGAGGACGCGATCTTCAGCACCGACGTCGCGACGGCCGTCGAACTGTTCGCGCAGCCGAAGTTCGCGAATCGCCAGTCGAAGAGTGTCATCAAGGAGTTCGGGCCCGACCCGGTCTCGGGCAAGACCGTGCGCATCCGCGACGGCCGGTTCGGCCCATACGTGACCGACAGCGAGACGAACGCGACGATTCCTCGCGGCGAGGTCCCCGACGAGCTCGACTTCGAGCGCGCCACCCAGCTGCTCGCCGACAAGCGAGCGAAGGGCCCGGCCAAGAAACCGGCCGCGAAGAAACCGGCCGCGAAGAAGCCGGCGGCCAAGAAGCCGGCGGCAAAGAAACCGGCGGCCAAGAAGCCGGCGGCGAAGCGGACGACCTCGTCGAGTGCTGCCTCGAAGTCGGCCTCGGGCACCTCGGCCAAGCCCGCCGCGACTCGGAGCCGCCGCACGGCGGCGCCGAAGCCGGCGACCGACGCATGACCGGTCTGTTCGTCACGCTCGAGGGCGGCGACGGCGTCGGCAAATCGACGCACGCCCGGCGCATCGAGGCGTGGATGCGCGAGCGCGGCATCGAAACGGTGCGCACTCGCGAGCCCGGCGGCACCGAGCTCGGCGCCGAGATCCGCGAGATCGTGCTGCACCACCGCGGCCACGTCGACCCGCGCGCCGAGGCACTGCTCTACGCCGCCGACCGTGCGCACCACGTCGCGACGGTCGTGCGGCCCGCGCTCGAGCGCGGTGCGTGCGTGATTCAGGATCGCTACATCGACTCGTCGGTCGCCTACCCGGGCGCGGGCCGCGACCTGGGCGCCGATGAGGTGCGGGCGCTGAGCGACTGGGCGTCGCGCGAG
>JBQDJW010000104.1:0-7567 GCA_052086425.1 Pseudoclavibacter sp.
AGCTCGGCTACGGCTCGTTCGTGAAGTTCGACCACGACTTCATCGGTCGCGACGCCCTCGAGAAGATGGACCCGGCCGCCCAGCGCCGCAAGGTCACCTTCGAGTGGAACGCCGAAGACCTCGGCAACGTGTGGACGTCGCTCCTCAACGTCGACGGCCCGAACTACAAGTTCTTCGACCTGCCGCTCGCGAACTACGGCTCGGCGAACTACGACGCCGTCGTCGACGGCGACGGCAACGTGGTCGGCTACTCGATGTTCACGGGCTACAGCTCGAACGAGCGCCGCGGCCTGTCGCTCGGTGTCGTGAGCCCCGACGTGCCAGAGGGCGCCGAGCTCAAGATCGTCTGGGGCGAGCCGAACGGCGGCACCTCGAAGGCGTCGGTCGAGAAGCACGAGCAGACCGAGGTTCGCACCATCGTGAGCCCCGTCCCCTACTCGACGGTCGCTCGCGACTCGTACCAGGGCGGCTGGCGCACCGGCTACACCGACGACAAGTAGCCGAAACCGCACTCTCGCGCCCCGAGCATCCGGGGCCCGAGCGGAGGGGGCGGGGCAGTCGCCCCGCCCCCTCCGGCGTTTCGCCTCCAAACGACAACCTCTCGACCTCCAGCGAAGGGAGCGCACCTTGAGCCTGCGCTACGCCCTGCTCGCACTGCTCCGAGTCGGCCCTCAGTCGGGCTACGACCTGCAGAAGCAGTTCTCGGTGTCCGTCGGCCACGTGTGGCACGCCCCCGATTCGCAGATTTACCCGGAGCTTCGCCGCATGGATGCGGACGGGCTCGTCGAGGCCGAGGAACAGGCCAGGGGCGCGCGCGGGACGCGGCGCGTGTACCACGTCACGCCCGCGGGCGATCGGGCGTTCATCGACTGGATGAACGAGACACCCGACTATCAGCGCGTTCGCGAGCCGGCGCATCTGCGCGCCTCGTATCTCGAGGCGGCGAGACCGGATGCCGCCCGCTCCTTCCTGAGAGCCCACATCGCCCACTGGGAGGGCGAGCTGGGCCGATGGGAGAGCGAACTCGTCATGATCGACGAGAGCACGAACCCGATGCTGCTTCGCCGCCTGGCCGTCACGAGCGAGTCCGACCGCGAGCGCACGATCGCCTACAAGCGCTTCACCTACGAGGGCCTCGTCGACCGCGCGAAGACCGAGATCGCCTGGGCGAAGCGCGGGCTCAAGCTCGTGGAGCGGTTCGAGCTGGAGACGTAGGCGGGAGCTCTGCGCCGGCGGAGCTACGCGGCGGCGAGGCCGGAGCGATCGCGGCCGACCGCCACCGCGGCTTGAAGCACGGCGGAGGCGAATCCTCGCGCCTGCGACAGCGCCGTCGCCCCTGTGACCGAGATCGCGGCGATCGCCATGCCCCGGACATCCAGCACCGGTGCGGCGACGCAGAAGATGCCCAACTGCGATTCCTCGACGTCGAATGCGACGCGTTCGGAGCGAACGCGGGCGAGCTCCCGGCGCATCCCCGCCACCGACGTGATGGTCCGCGGCGTGACCGGGGTGAGCAACGTCGCGAGATCGGCGTCCTCTGGCGACGCTCCGAATGCGAGCATCGCCTTGCCGAGCGCCGTTGCGTGCAGGGTTCCGCGACCGCCCGTGCGCGTATGCGGCACATTCAGGCCACGTTTCGACAGCTTGTCGAGGTACACGATCTCGTCGCCGTCACGGATGGCGAGATTCGCGGTGAGCCTCGTCACCTCGTGGAGCGCGTGCAGGTGCGCCGCGGCCATCTCTCGCAACGTCGCGGCGCTCGGGGTGAGCATGCCCAGCTCGAAGAGCTTGGGGCCGAGCCGCAGGCCGTCGCTGCCGCGTTCGAGGGCGCCCCACGCCAGCAGTTCCTGCGCGAGCCGATGCGTCGTCGACCGCGAAACGCCGGAACGCGCCGACAGCTGCCGAATCGACAGCTCCTGATGCTGCGCGGTGAAGGCGTCGAGCAGCGACAGCGCGCGACGCAGCGAGCTGCTCGTGTCCTGGAGGACGGGACTGGTCATGCACAACATGCTACAGAGTTGTTGACAATGATGTCGACAAGATTGGGAGGACTATGAGCCAGCCTTCGACACCAGGCGACGACGCAACTCCCGCGGCGCAGACCGTGCCTGTGGGCGAACTCGTCGAACGCGCCGCCGATTTCCTGTGCGCGCACGGGTCATCGCGACGCACGGCGCGCATCCAGGCCCAGCATCTCGTCGAGGCGGAGCTGCGCGGCCACCCGTCGCACGGGCTCCGACGGCTGCGGGTGCTCGCGGGCCGCCTCGACCGCGGACTGATCCGCCCCGACGCCGGCCCGGTCCTCCACTGGGTCAGCGATGTCGTTCTTCGCGTCGACGGCGCTCTCGGGTTCGGACCGGTCACCGCCTACGACGCACTCGACGCACTCCTCGGCCGGGCGTCGGCGACCGGCATCGCGATCGCGTCGATGCGGCGCACCCATCACCTCGGCATGCTCGCCCCATATCTTGAGCACGCGACGGCGCGCGGCGCGGTCGCGCTCGTGCTCTCATCGACCGAAGGGCTCGTGCACCCGTGGGGCGGCGCAGGCGCCCTCGTCGGAACGAACCCCATCGGGATCGGCGTGCCAGGACGGGACGGCGACCTGACGCTCGACATGTCGACCGGCGCGACATCCGCCGGGCGAATCCTCGACCATCGCGACCGCGGGCTCCCGCTCCCCGATGGGTGGGCGGTGGATGCGCGCGGCGCGTCCACGACCGACGCTGCGGCAGCCGTCGACGGCGCGATCTCGCCCTTCGGCGGGGCCAAGGGATATGGGCTCGGACTCGCGTTCGGCGCCGTCATCGGCGCGCTGACCTCGACGGCGCTCGGCGACGAGGTCTTCGGGACGCTCGATTCCGATCGGGAGACCACGAAGGGCGACGTCATGATCGTCTGCGACAGCGCCCTCGTCTCAGGCAGCGCCTCTCGCGACGCACTCGGCGACTACTTCGACCGGATCCGCGCCAGCTCGGCCCACGGAAGCACCGTCACGATTCCAGGCGACCGTGCACGAGCCGAACGCGCGCGACGGCTCGCGGACGGCGTCGAGATCGCCGCCGACCTCATCGACCTGCTCGAGATCGCAACAGGGGACAGCGCCACAGGAGGCAACACATGTTCGGAATCCTGAGACTTCCAGACGAGATCCGTTTCGCACCTGGCGCCGTCCGCTCCGCGGCGCCGGCCATCGCTTCGAGGGGCCGGCGAGTCCTCGTGGTCGCCGACCCCTTCCTCGCCACGACCACGGCGTTCCACGCGCTCGTCGAATCGCTGACCGGCCTCGGCGTCGATGTCCAAACTCACACCGATGTCCCCCCAGAACTTCCCGTCGGTGCGGTCGAGGCGGCCGCCGTGCGTGCGCGCACCTTCGCACCTGACATCGTGGTGGGCTATGGCGGAGGCAGCGCCCTCGACGCGGCGAAGCTCCTTGCGGTCCTCGTCACCCACGATGCACCGCTGTCGCGCTACTACGGCGAGAACGCGGTGCCCGGGCCGGTCGTCCCCATCGTCGCGATTCCGACAACGGCAGGCACGGGGTCGGAGGTCACCCCCGTCGCGGTCGTCTCCGACCCGGACCAGGAGCTCAAAGTCGGCGTCTCGAGCCCGTTTCTCGTGCCGCGTGTCGCCATCGTCGACCCTGAACTCACCGTCGCCGCCCCGATGTCCGTCACGGTGCACTCCGGCGTCGACGCGCTCGTCCACGCCATCGAGGCGTATACCGTCCGTCCCCTCGACCACGACCTCGCGGCAACCACGACACCGGTGTTCGTCGGTCGCAACGCGCTCGCCGAACCGCTCGCGCTCGAGGCCGCCGGCCTCCTCTTCCGCAACCTCCAGCGCGCAGTCGAGGTGCCGGACGACATCGCAGCACGCACAGCGATGGCCCGCGGCAGCTTGCTCGCCGGCATGGCGTTCGGCGCGTCCGGCACGCATCTCTCACACGCCATCCAGTACGCGGTCGGGGCCATGACCTCGACGCCCCACGGCCTCGGGACGGGCGCGCTGCTTCCGTACGTGCTCCAGGCCGTCAAGCCGGCCAGCACGCCGCGCCTTGCGGCGCTCGGTCGCGCGATGGGCCTCGTCGACGAGGGCGACACCGACGACGCGGCCCAGCACACGGTCGACGCCGTCGCACACCTGTGCGCTGGCGTCGGCCTCCCCGTCTCGCTGCGTGAGATCGGGATGACGGCGGCGCATGTGCCGCGCGCCGTCGACCTCACGATGCGGGTCGAGCGGCTCGTACGCATGAGCCCGCTCCCCGCCGATCGCAACACGGTGCGGCGCATCCTCGATGCAGCAGTGGCGGGCGATCGTGACCGGCTTCGGGCGGCGACGCCATGACTCGCCGCGTCGTCCCCCGCGTCGCCAGGCGCGGGAGTAGACCGGTGGCGGCGCCGCGTCGGGCTTAGACTTCTCGTCATCACGGCGTCGAAGCGTGGAAGGGAGACGGTCGGTGGCCTCGAAATCTGATCGCGATTCGCAGGGCGTCGACCTCGTCGACCGCATCGCACACGATATCCGCGACGGTTTTTACCACCCCCGCGAACGCCTCGTCGAGATGGAGCTGTGCGAGCGTTTCGGCGCGAGCCGCAATGCCGTTCGCGCGGCGTTGATCGAGCTCACGGCACTCGGGCTCGTCGAACGCGAAGCCAATCGCGGTGCGCGAGTACGGCGCGTTTCACTCGACGAGGCGATCGAATCCGCCGAGGTCCGCCTCACGCTGCAGGCCATGTGCACACGTCTCGCGGCGGCGAACGCGACGGACGACGACCGCCAGGCGCTCCAGGGGCTCGTCGACGAGCTGCGCGCAGCCGTCGATGAGGGCGACCGTCCGCGCAGCTCGGGGGCGAACAGCGCGATCTCAAAGCGCATCCGCGAGATCAGCGGTCACGCGACGGCGACGAGGATCATCGAATCGCTTCAGGCGCAGGTGCCGCTCAACAGGTATCCCTATCAGATCCCCGACCGCCGACTCGATTCGATGCGCGAGTTCGAGTCGGTCGTCGCGAGCGTCATCTCTGGCGATGAAGATGCCGCGCTCGACAGCGCGATCGTGCACCGCGACAACGTCGTGAACGCGCTTCGCGCTGCACGCGACGCCATGATGGCCGAGCCCGTCTGAACCGCAGGCCCCCGCCTTTCAGTCCTCGGGTGCGAGGACGTCGGCGGCGCGCTCCCCGATCATGACCGCGGTCAAGTACGTGTTCGCACGTGGAACGACCGGGCACACCGACAGATCCGCGACGACGAGCCCCTCGATCCCCTTCACCCGCAGTCGCGAATCGGTGACGGCGTCGTCGCCCGCCCCCATGCACGCACCGCCGGTGAGATGAGAGGTGTCGCGCGCGCATTCGCGCACCCACGCGTCGGCATCGGCATCGGACATACCGAGGTCGACCCGTCGGCCATGGCGGTCGACCACCTCGTGACCGTCGGACGCCAGCAGGTCGGTCGCCCAGCGCACTGCGTGCCTCGCAAGTGCCCGGTCGCGCGCGTCGCTGAGCAGACGCATCTCGATGGATGCGCCGACGCGCGCATCGCGAGATCGGAGGCGCAGCCTTCCCGTACTCATGCATCGCCCCAGCTTCACGCCGAACGCCGTCTCGCCGGCGTCGGCACCGGCGGGATTCGCCGCGACGACCAGCAGGTCGCCGGGGCGCGAATGCTCGAGCCCCGACGATGCGCGAAGCGTCACATTGCCCCGCGCACCCGCACCCCCGGGCAACGAGCCTTCATGCGGCACCGCCAACCAGAAGCCCACGTGGTCTTGCATGCCCGCGCCGACGGGCAGATCCGCGATGGCGCGGATCCCAAGGGAATCGAGGAAAGCCGCAGGCCCGATGCCGGAGCGCTGGAGCAACGCCGGCGTCGACGCCGCGCCGGAGGCGAGCACAACCGCGTCACCCTCGATGCGCACTCGCGCCCCCCGCGCATCCGTGCCCTCGACGCCGCTCGCACGACCGTGCTCGACGACGACGCGGGCGACCGTCAGATCGGCGATGACCGTGATGCGGCCGCAGTTGCGCCACCGTTCGACGTAACCGTCGTAGCTCGTGACGCGCACGCCCAATCGCATGTGGCTCGCGGTGCGCGAGACGCCGAGAGCGCCAGGGCGGTGGTAGTCGGGCTCCCACGCGTGGCCCGCGGCGATGGCCGCATCGGACAGCAGCCGGTCGCCTGACCCCCACTCCGACACCTCCCGCCGGACGATTGGGACGGGGCCGCCGACCCCGTGGTAGGGGGCCTGGCCGAAATCGCGATCATCCTCAAGCCGGCGGAAGAGAGGCAGGACGTCGTCCCACCCCCACCCCTCGCAGCCGAGCTCGCCCCAGTGGACGAAGTCGTCGACCGACGGGCGGATCGCGACGAGGCCGTTCACGGCCGACGTACCGCCCATGCCCCGGCCCCGCAGGTACGGCTCCGGGCCGGCGCCGACGAATCGCTCGGCGGTCACGTCTGGCGCAGCGAAACGGCTCGGCGAGCGGCCGTCTACGCGCCACGCGAAGATGTCGTCGCGCGGATGACGGATCTCGGCGGGCGCCGACTCGCTGCGCCAGTCGGGCCCCGACTCGATGAGGACGACGTCGTGCCCGCGTTCGGCGAGGCGCCCGGCAACCGCGCACCCCGCCGAACCTGCGCCGACGACCACGGCCCGCATTACAATCCCAGCTTCGCCTTGAGCCCCGTCGGCATGCGATCCATTGCGAACGGCCACACGAAATCGGGCCCGCCGAGGTGGTGCCCGTCGATCGCGCCGGCCTCTGCGAACCGCTCGACAACGTCGCGATCGACGTCGCGATCGGCGATCGCAACGTCTTGGCGCAGTTCGCGCTCGTTCGTGACCCCGATGACGATCGCGTCGATGCGAGGCTCGGCCAGGGCAAAGGCCATCGCCGCTTCGGGCATCGCGAGCCCCTCGTGCTGCGCCGCATCCTGGATGCGCGTGGTCGCCTCAACGACCTCGGGTTGCGCGGGCCAGAACGAGTAGAGGGGCTGCTCGACGCCGCGCGTACCGGTCGCGAGAATGTTTCCCCCGAACGGCGAGGTCAGGATCGTACCGATATCGCGTTCCTTCGCCCGGTCGAGCAGCCCGGACACGGCAGCCGCGCGGTTCAAGAGCGTGTAGAGGCGTGGGAATTGGATGACATCGAACTCGTCCGAGTCGACGGCCGCCTGCAGCGGGGGAAGGGTCCCAGTCGCGACGCCGATCGAGCCGACGAGACCTTCGTCCTGCAGTTTGCGCAGCTCGGGAAGCGCGCCCCCTGGCCCAGTGATGACCGCGAGGTCTGCGTCGTCACGGGGGTCGTGCAGCATGAACAGCGGGATGCGCTCGATTCCGAACGCCTCGAGGCTGTCCTCGACGCTCTGGCGGATCTGCGGGCCCGAAAACCCCTTCCCGTGCCCGAACTTCGTCGAGACGACGAGGTCGTCGGGGGCGTTGTCGAGCGAACGGATCAGTCGGCCCAGCTCACGCTCGTTGGCGTACACCTCCGCCGAGTCGAGCAGGGTGATCCCGAGGTCGAATGCTGCACGCAGCAGTGCCCTGGCCTCATCGTCGCCA
>JBQDJW010000105.1:0-7557 GCA_052086425.1 Pseudoclavibacter sp.
TGATTCGGGTGGCGTGAGCGTGGCGGATCGAGTTCGAGAGCGCACCTTGTGCGATCCGTAGGAGCGCGGTCTGGGTGCTCATCGGTAGGACGATCTCCTCGGCGGTGACTTCGATCGGGAGCGACGCACGGTCGGATTGTTCTTCACCGAGCCTGTGCAACGCTGCGGCTAGTCCTTCATCAAGGCGGGCGGGGGTCAGCTCGCGGATGATCTGCCTCGTATCGGCGAGACTGTCGGCCGCGGTTTCGCGTGCAAGCCGGATGTATCCAGCACCGGGTTCAGGAGTGTCACGTTCGGCGGCACGCAGCAGCATCTGAATCGAGGAAAGCCCCTGAGCGACGGTGTCATGGATCTCTCGAGCAAGGCGCGCTCGCTCCGCAAGCGCACCCTGTTCTCGTTCTGTCTCTGCGAGCTGTCGCCGAGTACGGATCAGCTCGGCGAGTAGGTGCTCGCGCTCCTCGGCCTCACGGCGGAGGACGCGGTACGCGAGTCCGATCAGGAGCGCGACGCCCGCGCCGATGAGCGGGCCGATCACTCCGCCGGCGGAGAAGCCGAGGTGGAGGCCGAGCGCGAGAATTGCGAACGCAGTGGCGACAACGACTGTCGTGACCCCCGCGGGACCGGGCAGGACGTGGAGGTAGAGGAAGAACAGAGGGAAGACGAGATACGCCCCTTCGGGGCTCAACCACGTCAGAACCGCCCACAGCGACGTGAGCGCGGCGACCCATACAAGCGCGAGTCCGCGCCAAGAGGAGTCCGCAGCGCGATTGAAGCGCGCCGCCCAGGAACCGGCGAGGTACACGGCGATGAACGCGATTCCGACTGGCAACGTCCATATCGCTCCGGGGGAGGAGACGACGAATGACCGCACGACGGCGAAGCCCGCGAGCCCGATGAGGAGGACATGTAGGCCGAGACGCAGCCCCGTGAAGACCGGGGCGAGCGTGGAGTGTGCCATGACGCTGCCAGCGTATGCGAACCGGACTTCCTCTCCATCAACCGAAAGTTCGATCGCGAATCCCGTGGTTTTGGTGATGCCCGGATCTGCGCTCGGGACGAGGGTTGAGACGTAGCTCGGGCACGGCGCGTGAGCGGAAAGGTTCAGTCTTGTTCGTCGCATGGAGAGAGCTGCGGTTCGCCCGCGGCCGATTCATCCTCATCGGGGCCGTTGTCGCCCTGATCACGTTGCTCGTCGGGTTTCTGTCCGGTCTCACCGGGGGGCTTGCTTCTCAGAACGTCTCCTCCGTGTTGCAGTTGCCGGGTGATCGTCTGGTGCTGCAGCAACCCGAGAACAGCGACCCCAGCTATGCGACCTCCTCGCTCGACGATGACGCCATCACGGCGTGGGAGGAAGCTGACGGAGTCGAGTCGGTGACGCCGGTCGGTATCGTTCAGTCGCGCGCCTCGACCGGCAGCACCGGCGACCCGACCGGGGTTGCCCTCTTCGGGTTGCCTCAGGACGCTTCGGGCATCGGATCAAACCAATTGTTCGATCTCGCTCCGGGGACCGATGGCGAGGTTGGTCTCTCATCCGGTGCAGCCGACGATCTCGGTGTCGGCGTCGGTGACACGATTTCGATCACCGGCAATGACTTCATCGTCGCCGCGGTCGGAGATGATCTCTGGTTCAGTCACACCCCTGCCATCGTCATGTCCCAGGACGATTGGAGCGAGGCGAGCACGCGCGTCGGCGGCACAGGAGAAGCCACGGTACTGTCGATGACCGGCGACGCAGACTGGGAAGCCGTCGGAGCCGAGACAGGCACAGTCGCCGAGACGCCGATTTCAAGCCTGACCGCGTTGGAGGCCTTCAGATCCGAGATCGGGTCGCTTGGTCTGATGATCGTGATGCTGTTCGGGATTTCCGCGCTCGTCGTCGGCGCGTTCTTCACTGTGTGGACGATGCAGCGCGCAGGCGACATTGCGGTTCTCAAGGCGCTTGGAGCCACGACCGGATCGCTTGTTCGCGATTCCCTCGGCCAAGCCCTCATCGTCCTTGCCGCCGGGATCGGAGTCGGCCTCGCCTCCGTGATCGGGCTCGGCACGCTCGCAGGCCAGGTTCTTCCGTTCATCGTGAGCCCGCTGACCACACTCGCCCCGGCCGTCGTGATGGGGCTGCTGGGTCTCGCAGGATCCGCGTTCGCGCTGCGCTCCGTCACCAAAGCCGACCCTCTGACCGCCCTTGGGAGCAACCGATGATCGAACTTCAGAATGTCACCCTCACCTTCCCCGACGGAGAGAACCGTATCACCGCCGTCGACGACGTCACGCTCCGCGGAGACAATGGCACGGTCACAGGCATCACCGGTCCGTCCGGATCAGGCAAGTCCAGCATTCTCGCCGTCGCCGCGACGCTGATCCGCCCCGACTCCGGCGGCGTCCTCATCGGTGACGGCGCCAACACGATAGAGGCCGTCCAGCTGTCAAAGAATGACGCAACCGAACTGCGCCGCGAACGCATAGGCATCGTCTTCCAGCAGTCCAATCTGCTCCCCGCACTAACCGCTCGCGAGCAGCTGCAGGTCGTAGCGCGTCTTTCCAGTCGCACTGGTCGGAGCAGACGGGCGACCATCGACGCCCGGTCCGAGGAGCTACTCGACGCTGTCGGCCTCACCTCGCACGCCGACAAACGACCTCACCAGCTTTCTGGCGGACAACGGCAGAGGGTCGCAATCGCACGTGCACTCGTCCATGAACCCGAAGTGCTCCTCGTGGACGAGCCGACCAGCGCTCTGGACCAAGAACGCGGTGCGGAAATCATGCAGCTCATCGCCCGTCTCACCCGCGAACGCGATACCGCCACCCTGCTCGTGACGCACGACCTCATTCATCGTGATGCGCTCGACAACCTCGTCACGGTCGTCGACGGCCGTATCGCTGCCCCAGTCGTCGCATGAGCGCCGGGCCAGTTGGCGCGGACTCAATTGCGTGACATCTCCAGGAGCTGTTCGGAGCGCTGCCAGAGCTGATGGGCGAGGGAGGGATCTCGGGCTTGTGGGTTCATGCGCTTGGCAGGTTTGCGGTTCTCGTAGTAGTGGCCGGATTCCCAGTCAGTACCCGATTCTGTAGTCGCAAGCCAGACGAGTTGGTCGGCACCCTTGTCGGGCGTGACGAACGCGAGCTTCCGAAGGATGGGGTTCTGGCTGATGGTGCGCATTAACCGGCTTTCGGTCTGGCTGCCGAAGCTGGACGCGACGTTCCCTGGATGGAACGCCGCAGCGGAGATGCCCTGGTCGAAGTAGCGGCGATGTAGCTCCTGTGTAAAGAGGATGTTCTCCAGCTTTGCGGTGCCGTAGGCGCGGATCGCGCTGAAGTTGCGGTCGAGATCGAGGTCGTCGATGTCGACATTGCCGGTCAGTCGCGCGCCAATGCTGGAGGTCTGGATCACCGTCGCGCGCGACGCGATCAGCGTGTCCATCAGGAGGGCCGTCAGCAGGAACGGGGCGAGATGGTTGATCTGAAATGTCTTCTCGAACCCGTCCACGGTCTTGGTGGGGTCTCCGAACACGCCCCCAGCATTGTTCGCCAAGACATCGATCTGCGGACACGCGGTTTTCAGCTGTTCGGCGAGGGTGCGGACATCGTCCAGCCGAGTGAAGTCGGCGGTATACGAGTCGACGGAGAGTTCGTCCGCGACTGCGCGGGTCTTCTCGGTTGAGCGGCCAACGACGACGATGCGGTGGCCGTCTTCGTGCAGGCGGCGTGCTGCGGCCGCGCCGATTCCGTCGCTTGCTCCGGTGATGATGATGGTCTTCGACATGATTGACAGCATACGTCATGTGTGGCAGTAACTGACACATGTGGCGGTGGATGTATTGTGGAGTGATGCGTGAAACGCAATCTTCGCTGAGGCAGCGCACCCGCGATGCGGTCCGGACGGACATCACGGCCGTGGCCGTCGACCTCTTCCTGGAGCACGGATACGAGGCCACGACCATCGATGACATCGCCGGCGCGGCCGGGATGTCCCAACGCAGCGTGTTCCGCTACTTCCCGACCAAGGAAGACATTGTCGTCGGCAAGTTCGCTGCGGGTGCTGAGCACATGATCGAGATCCTCGGCGCGCGCCCCGCGGAGGAGGACGCGTGGCAGTCGTTGCGGCGAATGTTCGATGTCGTCGAGACTGCGCACGATCCGGGCACCCGCGACCTGCAGCGGATGATCTTCGAGACGCCTGCGCTGCTCTCGGTGTACTTACGCACACTGCACACCACCCAGACCCGAGTCGCCGAGATACTCATTGAGCGAGCCGCCAATGCCGGGCAGCCCTATGAGCGCGACGACCCCAGCCCTCGAGCGCTCGCTGCAGCGGCATTCGGCTGCCTCATCGCGGCGCAAGAATCCCTGCTCAACAGCGAGCACAACTCCGGTGATCTCGTCGGCATCCTTGATCGGACGATGAACGTCGTCATCTCTCTCGACGAAGGTGGGGATCGCCTTCGCGGGCGTCTGCCAGCGTTGAGACAGAGCTGAGTTCCGCTCCAACGCATGAACGGGATTAGACCGCGAACGAGCCGCGCCGCTCGCGGGGAAGCGAGCAAGAACGGTCGGGCGAATCCGCGTCGGTCTCGTTCATGATTGCTGCATGAATGAACGCAGACCGGGCCGTGATCGTGTCAGGCAACTGCTCGATGCAATCCTCGGCGCGCCCGAGAACGGCGCTGCCCTCGAGGAGATCGCGGCCTCGGCGTATTCATCACCCTTCCACTTCAGCCGACTCGTGAGCCGCGCGGCCGGGGAGCCCCCGGCCGCGTTGCGGAGGCGCGTCCTGCTGGAACGAGCGGCCTGGGGCTTGCAGCGGGGGCAGTCGGTCACCGACACGGCGATCGAAGCGGGGTACGACTCGGTCGACGGCTTCTCGCGCGCGTTCGCCCGTGAGTTCGGATGTCCACCGAGCGCGATGCCGACGCGCCGCGAGCGAGGCCACTGGCTGCCCGCGGCGAACGGTATTCATTTTCACTCCCCGACGGTGCTCTACGTCGACACTGACCAGGAGCAGTCTGCCGGTGACGTGGTCGCGCTGATGGTGCGGCACGACCTCGATGACACGGATGCAGTGCTTGCGGCTGCGGAATCGGTCAGCGACGGCGAGTACCGGCGTGAGCGTATGCCCGCCCACCGCGTGTTGGCATGGTCGGGCGACGAGACGTCGCTCGCCGACGTCCTGCGGCACCTGGCGTTGGACAAGCTGCCGTGGCTCGCGAGCATCGAGGGAGAGGACGAGCCCGACCTCGGCGGACCCGACGACGCCATCAGCCTGCGTCGCCGGCACGCGGACGTCGCCTCCCAATGGCTTGCGATGACCAGAGATGTGGAGCGTCGCGGCGCGTGGGGCGACCGTGTGATCGACGCAATCTGCGACCCGCCCGAGTCATTCATACTCTCGCAGATCCTCGCTCACGTCCTGACGTTCTCAGCGCACCGTCGCCAGCTCGCACGCTGGATGCTGACGAGCTGCGGCGCGGATATCGGTCACGTCGACCCCGACCCGATCATGTGGCACCGACGAGCCTCAGGAGGCAACGCATGACCCGCTACCGCTACTACACCGCCACCACGCTTGACGGCTTTCTTGCTGACGACGCGGACTCGCTCGCCTGGCTCTTCAGGCAGCACCTGGAGGAGGACGGTCCTGGCAACATCACCGCGTTTCTCGCCGACGTCGGTGTGCAGGTCATGGGGGCGACGACCTACACGTGGGTCCTCGAGCACGAGCCCGCGTGGCTGCCGGAGATGCCGACCTACGTGTTCACCCATCGCGACCTACAGCCGGCGAACGAACACGTCCGCTTCGTCGCAGGCCCGCCCACCGAACAGCGTGCGCAGCTCGAGACTGCGGCTGGCGGTCGTGACGTGTGGGTGATGGGAGGGGGCGGCCTCGCCTCGGAGTTCGCAGCGGCCGGGATGCTCGACGAGGTGTTGGTCTCGATTGCGCCCGTCACGTTCGGCTCGGGTAAGCCACTGATGGGCGGCGCCTTCGACCTCGCCTTGCAGGAGTGCGACCGCAACGGAGACTTCGTGATCGCGAGGTATGACGTCGTCGGCAGCTTGCGGGATGCCTAGGCACACCCGGGATCTCCCTCACGCGACCAGATGAATGAACACCCGTGGGGATTTCGACCGAATTGAGGTTGCCGCTCAGAACGCTGATGCGAAGTCACGTGCGAAGTCTGCGAAGCTGCGCGCCGGGCGGGCCAGCAGGTCGGGAACGACTGGCGAGATTTCGCCGGCCTCGCCGCGGGCGTAGTGGGCATAGTCCTCGAGGAGTCCTTCAACCTGCCAGTGGGGAAGTGCTCCGGTCAGCATGTCGCGGAAGTGCTCGGGAGTGACGTCGTCGAAGCGGATCCTCCGGCCTGTCGCGGTTGCGAGAATCGCGGCCAGCTCGGCATGGGTGAGCGATTCGGGGCCGGTGAGCGTTTGGATGCCGAGCGGCTCGGGAGCGGTGAGCGCGAGTGCGGCGACGTCGCCGATGTCGCGCACGTCGATGAGACTGACACGAGCATCGCCGATCGGCGCGGGGAGTGCACCCGTCGACCGGACGACACTCGCGACGGCGAGCAGACCCTGCATGAAGAGATTGGGGCGTAGCGCTGAGACCGCGATGCCGGAGGCGAATGCATGTTCTTCCACGGCCGCGTGATAGCGCAGAAACCGGACCGGAGAGTCGGCGACGGATCCGAGCTGTGAGAGCAGCACGAGGTGTTGCACGCCTGCTTCGACCGCGAGGTCGATGAACTGCTTCTGCTGGGCCTCAGCACGCTCGCTCGACGGTGTCACGAGATACGCTGCGCGCACTCCGGCGAGCGCTGAACGGACGTCGGCGTCGTCGTCGAGGTCGGCCTGCACGGCGAAGTCCGCT
Organism: Pseudoclavibacter sp.; assembly: GCA_052086425.1. Taxonomy (GTDB): domain Bacteria; phylum Actinomycetota; class Actinomycetes; order Actinomycetales; family Microbacteriaceae; genus Pseudoclavibacter. The sequence continues at coordinate 6,860 of JBQDJW010000105.1, forward strand.
GATGAGGCTCGACGGGACATGGGGCGGAACGCCACACCCTGTGCCGTCAGCGCGTCGGTGACAGCTCGTCCAGTTGAACCGGTGGCGCCGGTGACGAGGATATCGGGCGCAGTGGTCATGGTTCTCTCTTTCAGATCTCGGGGTGGCGAAGGCCGTCGGTCAGGATGTTGGACCAATCGTCATCGACGTCGGCGATGCCCGACGTCACGACGAGGTGGCAGAGTTGGCCGTACGCGATGAAGCGTTGTACGTCGCGGTCGTCCGCCCCGGAACGCTGTTTCGCGAACCGGGTGATGCGCGCGAGCCCAGCTCTCAGCGCGTCGCCGATGGCGGGGACGGTTGCGACGGATTGTGCGTGCACTTGGATGAGCAGCAGCGTTCGGTCGGCGATGAGGTCGGCATAGGTGTCGCCCAAGGCATCGAGGATCTCGGCGGGGGAGCCGCTCGTGTGCGCGGCGGCGAGTGCCTGCTCGATGCGAGAGAAGCACTCGCCTACCGCGGCGACGAAGAGTGCTTCCTTGCCGCGGAAGATCTTGAGAACGTACGCACTCGAAATTCCCGCTTCGCGGGCGACGTCCGCAACGGTCGTTCCCGCGTAGCCGCCCAGGGAGAATGCCGTCAGGGCCGCATCCACGATCGCCGGACGCCTCGAGCTGGCGGATGAGAGGATGCGGTCATGCATGTGAGTGACTGTACAC
>JBQDJW010000106.1:0-7550 GCA_052086425.1 Pseudoclavibacter sp.
CCTCGAACGGCTCCAACCCCAGCCGACGCCGCGCCACCTCACTCGCCACGCCGAGAAAGCGCGCCAGCTCGTCATCATCGTCCAAACTGATCGACACGGACCCAGCCGAACGTCTCAGAAGATCGTCGTCAGTGAAGCAACGCAGCGACGCGCGCTGGGAGACGATGCCCTCGACCAGCGACGCATACGTGCGCAGGTTCGCCGTGCCAGGATCCTGGCGGAAACGACTCACCCACCTCAGAGGGCGCTGCCACCACGCCCCCTGTTCACGCAACGGCTCGGGTCCGACCATCACCTCACGCTACCTGACCACCCTGACCGGGATCAGGGAACAGCTACTGGCACGGACTCGGCTCGACCTCGCTCAAGCCGCCTCCTGGAAGCGGTAAGTCCGCATCCGAGTAGGCTGAGCAGCGCAGAATCAGGCCAATCAGGACGCTCGTACTTTTGCAGGACTACGGGGTGTCTTTCTCTGTGTATAGACGGTTCAGTATCGATCGCATTATGTTAATCGGGGTCGTTCGCCTTTGCTGTCGCCATGATGAAAGCAGAAATGAGTAGTGATTATGTTCTCAATTGCGAGGAGACGTTGCCGATCCAGCGTCGTTGTTCCGGGGTTTCCACCGCTTGCGGATGGTAGTTCTTTCTTACCCAGGCCACGGCGGCATTGGCGGGTACCCCACCGATGATGGCGAGCGCGGCTAAGGCCGTTCCCGTTCGGCCTATGCCGCCGTCGCAGGCGATCTCGACCCGTTCGATTGCGGCTCGTTCGTACGCCTCATGGAGTGCTGCGACGGCGTCAGCCGTGGAGGTCGGGAGGGAGAAGTCCTGCCATAGAACCCAGCGGTGTGGCCAGAGATCGATACGCGGGGCGCGTCCCAGGAGATAGAACCCGAACTGAGGATCGAGTCCGTTGGGAAGCGGCGCGAGTAGGCCACGCCCTCGAACCCGGCGGCCATCGGGAAACTCAACCACGCCGTTACCGGTTTCCCATGTCTCGATCGCGTTCATGTCGCGGTGCCTATGCTTCATTTCGTCGGTCGATACAGAGGGTTGCGACGAGGTCTTCGTGGAGTTGGAACCAGACGCGGTGGCAGGAGTCGATGTCGGTCTTGTCGATCCAGTCAAGTTCCCCGCTCATGGCCCTGCGTAACGCCAACTCGTACCGCGCGACGTAGCCGTCGAACCTTGCGAGAACGGCAGATAGATTCTCGATCAAAGGAGCAAGTTCCGTTCCGAGGGCCGTCAGTTCTTCGAGAACCCGCCCATCCCATGCGCGATCGAAATGATCATTGGGCGCGAACTGATGCGTTTCGGTCGGTTTGATCTGCCAGTCGGTGACCGCTCGCAACAAGCGAGCGTTGAGCGGGAGGAAGACCCGGTAGGTGGACGCAACTACGCCATCGGGGTCGGCGCTCACGCGCTCTGCCGCGAGTTGGCGCTCGTTCTCCGCCTTGCCAAAGTCGGTGAGCGACCACCCATCGAGGTCGGCGAACGCGACGTGCTGCACCCACCCCGCATGTTCCGCGACGCTCAACTGGCGCAGCGCGTCGGCGTGGCTCGTTCCTGCACGCTCGGCAACCGCTTCGCTGTCGGCGAACCCCACGAGCCGCACGGCGTGCAGCACGAGTAGTGAGGCCGCGGAATGATGGGTCATATTCGCTTGTCCTGCCGGGCGCTAAGGCGGTTGACGTACTGCTGGCACGCCTGTGGCGAGCGGAAGCCCATCGCCTCGGCGATCTGCGCCCAGGTCAGCCCCTCGTTGCGAGCTGCGAAGAGCAGACCGATCTCCACGCTCTCAACCTCGGCGCGAGCGGCCGGGAGCAACGAGAGCGCTCCCAGGAGTTCATCCGGGGTCAGTTCGGATGAACGCCACAGGGCGTACTGCGTCAGCTCGACCGCTGACGGCGGAGCCGGTTCAGGTCGCCACGGCCGCGGCTCCAACTGGTCTGCACCTTTGTCGAGAAGCATGCCTTGGGCGTTGCGCTCACGCTCGGCCTGCGCATGGTCGGCGGGGCCGGGTCGTTCGAGGTCGTGCTTGCGTTCCATGCCACCCATCCTGCTACGATCAACACACTGTTGTCAATACTTCATTGATTGGTGGTGTGATGCTCACAACGCTCTCCGAGGCGAGCCGGACGGACACGGGCGGGAAAGCGGCGACGCTCGGAGTGCTGCTGCGCGCGGGGCTGCCGGTACCCGATGGGTTCGTCGTGCCGAGCGGCATCCAGCGGACCGGCATCGAGGTCGGGCGCTCGTTGCGCGATGCGGTTGCCCGTGAACTGGCGCGGATGGGCGACCCTGTGGTGGCCGTGAGGTCATCGGCGACGGACGAGGACAGCGCAGAGGCGTCGGCCGCGGGCCAGTACGAGACCGTCCTCGGCGTGCGCGGCGCAGACGATGTGTGCCAGGCGGTCGCGACCTGCTGGGCTTCGGCCCGCGCCACGCGAGTGGGCGACTACTGGACTCGCTCAGGTGACACGTCGCCGCAGGCTTCGGGCATGTCAGTGCTCGTGCAGCCGGTCATCGAGGCCGATGTCTCAGGAGTCATGTTCACCCCTCAGCACGCCGATGAGCCGACGCGGATCGAAGCGTCTTGGGGGCTGGGTCTGCCAGTCGTGGGCGGTACCGTCGCCCCCGACGCCTACGAGGTCACCCCGGACGGGATCGTCGGCTTCTCGGCGGGAAGCAAGCAGACCCGTGTCGACCTGGATCACGAGCACGGCGGTGTCGCGACCAGTGCCGTCGCCCCCGACCGGCAATCCGCGCGCACCCTGGACGACGCCACGGTCACAGCCTTGGCCGACCTGGGCTGGATCGCGACTGCGCTTGGCGGGCCGCAAGACGTTGAATGGGCGGTTGCTGACGGCACTGTCTGGATTCTTCAAGCACGTCCGATCACCGCCGCGCTTCCGGCCCGCAAGGTTCATGATTCGTCCGATCAGGCCGGGGTGCTGAGCGGCACTCCGGGTGCTCACGGAACCGTCACCGCGGCGGCTCGTGTCGTGCGCGGGCCTTCGGACTTCCCGACTGTCCGCGCGGGTGACATCGTGATCTGCCCGTACACCGGTCCCGCTTGGACGCCGCTGTTCACTGTCGCCGCCGGGGTCGTCACCGAGACCGGCGGCGCGCTCTCGCACGCCGCGATCGTCGCCCGCGAGTACGGCATCCCTGCCGTGCTCGGCATCGACGGCGCCACTGCCCATATCGAGAACGGTGACCGAATCACGCTTGACGGGACAGCCGGAACTGTGACCGTTCTTTGACCCCAAACCCTACCCCCGACTGAAAGGAGAGCGGGAGCATCGTCATGATGCTCCCGACCCACTCATGGCAACCAGGTATCTCTACATTGCCCGGCACGGTGACGCCGACGCGTTCGGCAACCTCACTGACACCGGGCACGAACAGGCCCGCCTGCTGGGTCAGCGATTGGCGCATCTTCCCATCGACGCCGTGTACCACTCGCCTTTGCCACGAGCCGCCGATAGCGCCCAACAACTCAACATCTTCCTCACTGGCACTGCGCCCGTCAGCGGAGCACCCGAGCTGATCGACCACGTACCCTACGTGCCCACACCGGAAGAGACTCCACCGTCGTGGGTGCCGTTCTTCGACGGCTACGACACCAACGAGGCCGAGGCCGGGCACAAGATCGCCCGGAGCCTCACCGCGAGATTCGCCACACCGCCCGAGGGCGACGACGATGCGCACGAAGTGCTCATCACCCATGCCTACCCGATCGCGTGGCTCATCCGTCATGCCCTGGACGCACCGGCGGTGCGGTGGCTCGGCCTCAGCAGCGCCAACGCCGCTCTGACCGTGATCGAGAACCGGCCCGAGCTGCCGCCGAGCATCACCATGTTCAACGACATGAGCCACCTTCGCCCCGAACTGCAATGGACGGGTTTCCCCAAGACGCTGCGCCCCTGAACGCCGCGAGAAAGACAAGGAGATTCGAGTGAGTGACTATGTAATCGAGGCCGAGGGGCTGGTGAAGCGGTATGGCAAGCACACTGCGCTGGACGGCGTGGATCTGCGTGCCCGCCCTGGAACCGTTCTCGGCGTCCTCGGCCCGAACGGGGCCGGGAAAACAACGGCGATCCGCATCTTGGCGACCCTGACCGGCCTCGATGCCGGAACCGCCAGAGTCGGCGGCATGGACGTAACCCGCGACGCGGCCAAGGTGCGACGGATCATCGGTTTGACCGGCCAGTACGCGACGCTGGACGAAGAACTCACAGGAGTAGGCAACCTGATCCTGATCGGGAGTCTGCTCGACCTGCGCAAACCCGAGGCCGCCCGCCGAGCAGACGCGCTGTTGGATCGTTTCGGCCTGACGGAGGCCGCGGGAAAGCCCGTGGCTACCTACTCCGGTGGGATGCGCCGACGCCTCGATCTGGCGGCAAGCCTGGTCGGTCATCCTCGCGTCGTGTTCCTCGATGAACCCTCGGTCGGCCTCGACCCCGGCAAACGCGAAGAACTGTGGCGGATCATCCGCGAACTCACCACGGATGGCGTCAGCGTCCTCCTGACGACGCAGTACCTCGAAGAAGCCGACGCGCTGGCCGACGAGATAAGCGTGATCGACCACGGGCGCGTGATCGCCCACGGCACCCCGCCTGAACTCAAGCAGATCGTCGGTGGGCAGGCCATCGCCATTCGCCCCAAGAATCCCGTAGACGTGGAGAAAGCCGCTGCCATCCTCGCCGCCGTGTCCGGCCACCCGGTCGAGCACGCCGCTCAACAAGAGTTGGTCGCGCCAGTGGACAGTGACCGGGCGATGTTCGACATCGCCCGCCGCTTCGAAGCGGAGAGCATCGAGGTTGCCGAGTTCGCGTTACGGCTCCCCAGCCTTGACGAAGTGTTCTTCACCCTGACCGGCGCACCCGCCACCAGCGGCAAGACCGACGAGGCCGAAAGGAGCCACGCATGAGCACCGTCTCCATCACAGCCACCAGTTCTGAGAGACGCCCAGCGGGGCTACTACGGCACAGCCTGATCCTGGCCCGCCGGAGCCTGGCCAAGTCCGCCAGGAACCCCGGCGCACTGGTCAACGGAGTCGTCACACCAGCGATCTTCCTGCTGCTGTTCGTCTACCTGTTCGGCGGCTCAGTAGCAGGCTCCACCGACGACTACCTGCTCTATCTCTTCCCCGGAATCGTGGTCATGGGCGCAGGACTCTCAGGGATGCTGTCCAGCGGCCTGAGCATCAACATCGACATGAAGAAAGGCGTCTTCGACCGATTCCGCAGCCTGCCCATTGGACGATCAGCACCACTGCTCGGGTCGATCATGGCAGACATGGTGCGCTACGTCATCGCCATCGCTTTGCTGTTCGGTATCGGCTACCTCATGGGCTTCCGCGTCCAGACGGATACCGGATCAGCCTTGGCTGCAGTCGCGCTCGTGCTCGCGTTCGGATTCTGCCTGAGTTGGGTGACGGTGTTCCTCGGGGTGCTGGTCAAAGACGAGGGCGCAGTCATGGCGTTCGCGTTCATCGTCTTCATCCCACTCATGCTCGGTTCCAGTCTCGCGGCCCCCATTGACACGCTCCCTGAATGGCTCCAAGCCTGGGCGAACGTCAACCCCGTTACTCACGCGATGGACGCTGCCCGAGCACTGCTGGCCGGTGTGCCGACTGGAAACTCGATCATCCAGACCATCCTCTGGTCGGCTGGAATCTTGATCGCTTTCTGCCCGCTGGCGATCGCTGCTTACAACCGCAAACGTTGATAGTCGCACCGTTACCTCACCCGGCTGCGCTGCGGGCCATAGCCGACAAGCACTCACCCTTACCAGTCGCCCGACCCACCGCCGCGCCAGACTCGTCACCGATCTCAAACTTCTGGATGTACGGGGTTCTGCGGAGTCACAAAGCCAGCAGCTCTTGACTGGCGACTTCCTTGATTATGGACAAGAGGAAGAAGTCCACAGCGATCGTTGGACCCGTGCCGCCTTTGGTGACCACCGATGCTGAGCGAGAACTGTCCGACACCATCTCGTGCTTTCTGGCTCAGCTACGCGATCTGCCATCGGAGAGACGCCGTTGACAGAGGTCTGCATGACTTACAGGCAGTCGGATGAAAGCCGGAGGTAACGGCTTCCAGCCTCTGCTGGCGCGCACTCACACGATCCATCGCCCTATCGGGCCGCTGGCGTATGACTGCGTGAAGGTCATCATTGTCAGAGATGGATCAGCGATCTTGTTCAGTGAGTTCGGGCAGAAGCCGGTGCGCCCCGGCGACGTGATCCTGCTCGGACCGAACGTCCTCTGCGGTTCCGAGCCCGAAGGTCACATCACGGTCACCACGATCTACGCGGACACGGACTATGTGATCGATCAGGCGTTCTGGCAGTACGCCGGCATCGTCTACGACCGGCTGGATGCGCCGGTGTTCGTCAAGGAGACCTTCACCGAGCCGGCGCAGATCATCCGCCTCGGCGAGCAGCACGCGGGGCTGCTCATGCCGTGGCTGGATGAGCTTGTCGGGCTCAGCCTCGATGACGCGCACGCCCGGTTCCATCGGATGCAGGCACTCTGGTTCAACGTGATGGATCGCATCGCCCCGCACATCCGAGTGACCGACCATCGGGTCTCGCCCTCGCAGCGGGCGCGGAGCCTGCCGGTGCATCCGCGAGTGCGGCGCTTCGCCCCGACACGGGCGGAGGCCGACATGGTGCGTGCCGCGCTCAGCGGCGCGATCGCCAACCCCTGGACGCTGGATGATCTCTCCGAGATGGTGCATCTATCCACCAAGCAGGTCGCACGGGTGTTCACCGACGCCTACGGGAAGACACCGCTGGCGTATCTGACGATGCTGCGGGTCGAGGAGATGGCGCGGCTGCTGCGGGAGACCGATCTGACGATCGAGCAGGCGGGCCGCAAAGTCGGATGGCAGTCACGCAACCGCGCCTCCGAAGCCTTCCGACAGGCGACAGGCCTGACCCCGAGCCGCTACCGGATCATGCTGGCTACGCAGTACCGCCGCCATCACGACCAGCCCCGCGGCATCGCCGGTTCGACTACAGCGTGCGTCCCAGGCCTGTCCCACTCGGGCGTCGAGACTGTCCAGAATCGAAGGTCGAGCTGAACGGGTTCGGGAGCCGTCTGCGCTTCCCGCCCTGGTTGCGCAACTGCTCGATTTGACGCTGCTGCGCCGTAACGCGCTCGTTCAAGCTCTCCTGGCTGCCGTGCAGTTGCACGAGCTGCTGGCTGAGTGTGGCGTTCACTTCTTCCAGTCGTTGCGCAAGCGCCGCTTCAGCCGGCGCGGTTGCGACGGGTTGCATCTCCGCATTGACCGCAACGGCCTCGTCCAGCGCATCCGCGGCAGAAGCCTGGGTCAGGCGGCGGTGCGCGATGCGGCAGAACATCGCCGTGCGCGCGACCTCAGGGGAAAGGCCATCGGGGTAAGCCTCTGACAGGGCGTCTTCGATGAGCTGGATGCTCGGAAGGGTCAGCAGAACCGGAGCGGTGCTCTCGAACGCGGCGGCGAGAGATGCGCAGTCCTCGCCGACAGTGATGTGACCGTCGATCATCTTCTCCACCT
>JBQDJW010000107.1:0-7548 GCA_052086425.1 Pseudoclavibacter sp.
GTTTTGTTTGGGATGCGCCCGCAGGGTCGACGCATGTGAGGGAACGCGTCATGATTGGGTCATGACTGAAAATGTATCCAAGGTTCCCGCTGCGGGTCTTCCCGGCCTGCGCGGAACCGACCACTTCGGCTTCACGGTGCCCGACATGGAGGAGGCGCACCGCTTCTTCGTCGACATCATCGGCTGCGACTTCGTGTATCGCCTCGGCAAGAAACAGGGCGCCGAGATCATGAGCCGGCGCATGGGTGTGCACCCGGATGCGACGGTCGACGAGATCCGCTTCTACCGGTGCGCAACCGGCGCGAACTTCGAGGTGTTCACGTACACGTCGCCCGATCAAGCCGTCGAGCAGCCGAAGAACAGTGACATCGGTGGCCACCACATCGCCTTCTACGTCGATGACATCGACGCGTCGGTCGCCTACCTGCGCGACGCGGGCGTCGACGTCATGGGCGAGCCGACGACGAGCGCCGAAGCGAGCGCCGGCCAGCGCTGGGTCTACTTCCGAGCTCCGTGGGGCATGCAGCTCGAGCTCGTGAGCTTTCCGCAGGGCAAGGCTTACGAAAAGGATGCATCGGTCGTGCTCTGGGACCCGCGCCGCCCGTCCGCCTAACCCGTGCATCCCGGTCCGATTTCGCTAGGAGAAACATCGGGCCGGGAGCGTGGTGCAAACCTGACCTCCGTTCGTACGGTTCCCCATGTATCGCGGGCTCTGACGTTTCGGGCTCGTGCACGTGATGATCTCTACGACGGAGTAGTAATGACGAAGCGATATCTCGCTGGTGTGTTCACTGTCGGTATCGCGGCCCTGCTGGCGTTGACCGGGTGTTCCGCACCCGCCACCGACAGCGGTAGTGATGGCGACCTGACCCTCTCTCTCGGCCGCCTCGGCGTCGGCAGCGACGCCGTGATCGCCCTCGGTGAAGAACAGGGCATCTACGAGCAGCACGGTTTGACGATCGACGACACCGTCGTGGCCAATCCGCCCGCCGGGCTCGCCGCGGTGCAGAGCGGGCAGCTCGATGTCACCTACACCACCGTCATGTCGTACCTGATGGCGCGCTCGCAAGGGGTCGACATCCAGGCGGTCGCCTCGGGTGACGGCATCGGCATCTTCCCCGAGGGGACCGAAGACCTCGCCCGTACGATCTCGCGGGACTGTTCGTGAATCCCGACAGCGGGATCACGGATGAGGCGCAGCTCGAGGGCAAGACCGTCGCCGTGCTCGCGCGCAGCAGCACGCACGAGCTCGGCATCTCCGCGGCCGTCGACCGCGCGGGCGGCGACCCGAGCTCGATCAACTGGGTCTCGCTCGACTTCGCCTCGGCCATCGAAGCCCTGAAGTCCGGCTCCGTCGACGCGGCCGGCCTCGTCTCGCCCTTCACCAATGCGGCACTCGACGACGGGCTCGTGCAACTCGGCGCGCCGACCGCCCAACTCTTCGGCTCGGGCGCGGTCACCACGCTGTGGGTCTCGACCCCGGCGACGATCGCGAAGAAGGGCGACGCGATCAACGCCTTCATCGCGGCGCAGGAAGACGCGGCCACGTACGCGAACGAGCACCTCGAAGAGGCCCTCGGCGTGGCGAAGGAGATCACGGGCGTCGGCCTCGACATCGACCAGATGACGCTCACCTATTGGGTGCCGACTCTAGACCCGGAAGAGCTCGACTCGCAGATGGAGCTCATGGTCGAGTACGGGCTGCTGCAAGAGCCCCTTGACATGACCGACATCGCATACATCCCCCCGGCGTCCTAAGCACGCCAGAGACGAACGCCGCGCGCTGGAGCGAGCCTCGACGCAGAGGCTCGGGACGCGCCGGTACACCGACTCACGAAGCAAGGACTCACAATGAACGCAACGTGGAAAACGGTCGCCCTCGGCGGACTCGGCGTCGTCGTCGTGCTCGCCGTCTGGGAGGGCTTGACCGTCGGCCCGCTCTCGGACACCCCGCTCCCCAGATTTTCGAGCACGATGGTCGCCCTGTTCGCAGCGCTCAGTGACCCCGTGTTCTGGCAGGCGGTGTGGGACACGATCATCATCGCCTTCGTCGGGCTCGTGATCTCGGTGCTCCTCGGCGTCACGCTCGGCCTCCTCATGGCGATGTCGCCCGCGGTTCGTGCGGCCTGCCGAGTGGTGATCGAGTTCCTCAAGCCGATTCCCCCGATCGTCGTGCTCCCGCTCGCGGTGCTCGTGCTCGGACCGACCATCGAGATGGGCGTCGTGCTCGTCATGATCGGCTGCGTCATCGCCATCCTCATGCAGACCGTCGCGGGCGTTCGAGAAACCGACCCCGTCGCCCTCGCCTCTGGCCGCTCCTACGGGCTGAAGCTCCCCGAGCGGGTCTGGCGCATCATCCTGCCCTCGACGCTGCCCTACATCGGCATGGCGATTCGTGTGAGCGCTCCCGTGTCACTCCTCGTGGCCGTCGTCGCAGGTCTCCTCGGCGGCGCCCCCGGCCTCGGACAGTCCATCCTCATGGCCCAGATGGCCAACAACCAGCCCCTGCTGTTCGCCCTGGTCGTCGTGCTCGGGCTCATGGGCCTCGCCGTTCAAGGCGGCACCAACGAAATCGAGCGCCGGATCCTGCACTGGCACCCGGCCTACCGAACAGGGGTGAACGCATGACGAACCTTCCCGCCCAGCCCGGATCCGGCCACATCGCGCAGACGCCGGGCGCCGGCGGCCGCTCGGTCGTCGCCACGAGACCCCGCCGCGGCTCACGGGGTGCCCCCACCTGGCTCCTGTGGGGGCTCACGGTCGGCTCGCCCATCGTGCTATTCGCCCTGTGGTGGGCGGTTTCGGCCGGGTCGACGAACCCGTTCTTCCCGCCCCTGCCGAACATCCTCGTGAAGTTCCAAGAGCTGTGGCTCTTCGCCAACTTCACGAGCGACATCGTGCCGAGCCTCACGAACCTCATCGTGTCGTACGCCTTGGCCCTGCTCATCGGCGTCGCCCTCGGCACGCTGCTCGGGCTCAACAAGACCGCCTCGGCCATGCTCGACCCGATCGTGCACTTTTGGCGCGCGATTCCTCCCGTCGCCCTCGTGCCGATCATTGTCGCCCTCCTCGGATTCGGCAACGAGACGCGCATCTTCGCGATCACCATCGCCGCGTTCTTCCCAACGCTCATTGCCACGATCGATGGGCTGCGCAGCGTCGAGCCACTCGTGAAAGACATGTCGGCGGTCTACCAGCTCACCCCGTTCGAGCGGCTCTTCTCCGTCTATCTGCCCTCGGCATCGCCGCGCATCGCCGCCGGCATGCAGGTCAGCCTCCAATCCGCGTTCGTCGTCATGATCGCCTCAGAGATGCTCGGCTCCGCCACCGGCATCGGCGCGAAGACGCTTCTGGCGCAGCAGTCGTTCGCGATCACCGAAATGTGGTCGGGAATCCTGCTGCTCGGCCTCATCGGCTTCCTCGCGAACGCCCTGTTCGAAATCATCCAGCGGCGGGCACTCGCCTGGCACCTCGGTGCGCAGGCACAGGGACGCGAGTCGTAACTCGACGCTGCGCGCATCCGCCCCGTTTCACGCCTCAGACGCAAGGACATCATGACCATGATCACGCAAGCCAAGACCACGGAACCGGGACTCGACGGCACCGGCGCCCCGCGAGAGGTGCGCCTCTCGGTGACCGACCTCGCGAAGAGCTACGGCACCGGCGACAAGACCGTCCAGGTCATCGAGAACCTCACGTTCGACGTGTACGCAGGTGAAATCGTGTGCATCGTCGGCCCATCCGGCATCGGCAAGACCACCCTACTGAAGTGCCTCGCCGGCCTGCACCCGCTCTCGAGCGGCACCGCGTCGATCGACGGCGTGCCGATCGACGGCCCGCCCTCGAACCTGGCGCTCGTGTTCCAGGAGTACACGCGTTCGCTGCTGCCGTGGCTCACGGTCGTGAAGAACGTCATGCTGCCCCTGCGGCACCTGCGAATTCCGAAGGCCGAGAAGGTCGCCCGCGTCGACGAGGCACTCAAGGCCGTCGGTCTCGCCCAGGCGCACCACAAGTACCCCTGGCAGCTCTCCGGCGGCATGCAGCAGCGCGTCGCCATCGCCCGCGCCCTCGCCTACCGGCCCGAGGTGCTCATCATGGACGAGCCCTTCGCCTCGGTCGACGCGCAAACGCGATTCGAACTCGAAGATCTTTGCCTGCGCATCCGCGACGAATTCGGCATGACCATCGTCGTCGTGACCCACGACGTCGACGAGGCCGTATACCTCTCCGACCGCGTCGTCGTGCTGGGGCGCAAACCCGCCATCGTGACCGAGATCCTCGACGTGCCCCTGCCGCACGACCGCGACCAGGTGACCACGCGCGCCTCGAGCGAGTTCGCCCAGACCCGCACGACCGTGCTCGAGCTCATCAGAAACGCCCACTAGTCATGGCCGACCAACACGCGCGCCCCAACATCCTCATCGTGCTGGCCGATGATCTCGGCCAGGGTGACGTCTCGGCCTACAATCCCGACTCGGCGTGGACGACGCGACACCTCGACGCCCTGGCCGACGCCGGCATGCGCTTCGACGACTCGCACGCGACGAGCTCCCTGTGCACGCCATCGCGGTACAGCCTCATGACGGGGCGATACAACTGGCGATCGCGGCTCAAGAGCTCCGTACTGCCCGGCGACTCGATGAGCTTGATCGAACACGACCGCCTCACGATGGCGGCGTTCGTGAACGACGCCGGGTATCGCACGGCGGTCGTCGGCAAGTGGCATCTCGGCCTCGACTGGCAGCTGCGCGAGGACGGCGTGAGCCCCGCCGATTTCGGCGACGACGCCGCGACGCGCACGAGCCCGCCCGACCGGTATGGCCGTGGCGACAGCTTCAACCCGGCCGACTGGCCGGAGGTCGAGGGCATCGACATCGACTACACGAAGCCCGTCACGTTCGGGCCCGCCGAGCACGGCTTCGAGTACTCCTTCATCACCGCGGCCTCGCTCGACCAGCCGCCGTTCGTCTACATCGAGAACGGCCTCGCACTCGGCGTTCCCACCGAGATCGGCGGCGACCAGTGGGAGCTCGACCGGCGTACCGACGCGCATCAGGCCCTCACCCAGAAGGGCCCGATGGTCCCCGGCTACGACATCACCCGCGTGGCCCAGGACTTCCAAGACAAGACCCTCGAGGTGCTCGACGACTTCCTCGCTGGCGACGACCCGTGGATGCTGTACGTGCCGAGCCACCTCGTGCACGGCCCGATCATTCCGAACGAGCCCTGGCAGGGCAGAAGCGGCACCGGCCCCTACGGCGACTTCGTGCTGCAGTTCGACGACTACGTCGGCCAAATGGTCGACCGTATCGACGCGGCAGGCAAGGGATCTGACACGATCATCATCGTCACCTCGGACAACGGCGCCTCCGGCGTCGCCGGATACGAGACGCTGCGCGCCCACGGGCACGACCCGTCGAACGGGTGGCGCGGCAAGAAGAGCGACATCTGGGAGGGCGGCCACCGCGAGCCGACGATCGTGCGCTGGAGCGGCCGCATCGCCGCCGGTTCCGTGTGCGAACGCATGGTCTCGCACAGCGACGTCTTCGCCACGGTCGCCGAGGTGCTCGGCATGGTGCTGCCGGAGGACGCGGCCGAAGACTCCATCAGCAGCCTGCCGCAGTGGCTCGGCGAAGACGCCGAAGGGCGCACCGACCTCATCAGCAGCTCCGGCGGGGGTGGATTCGCGATTCGCCGAGGATCGTGGAAGCTGCAGTTCACCACGACCGGTGACGGCATGGACGCCATGGCTGACGCCGCACAGGGCGGCGCGCCACTGGAATACCGTCCCGCGTTCCTGTACGACCTGGCGACCGATCCCGGTGAACGCCACGACCTGTTTCACGAGCGGCCAGACGTGGTTCGCGAGTTGCGCGAATTACTTGCCGAGCGCATCCGCGCCGGCCGAAGCACGCCGGGCCCGCAGCAGTCGCAACACCTGCCGGCATCGTGGCCGCAGATCGACTGGATGCACGACACCAAACTGTGACGCTCCGGCTCGAGTACGGAGTGCGCTCTGGAGCCGACGCCGTCGGTTCCGTATCTCCCCTGGAGGAACTATGAAATATCCCAAAGCGTTCGGAGTCATCGGGGTCACTGCCGCCCTCGCGCTCGCGCTGTCGGCCTGCTCGGCCCCCGCAGCCGAAACCGGTGAAGGGTCGCAGGAAGGCTCGCAAAGCGTGCAGGAACTGAAGATCGGTCGCCTCGGCATCGGCAGCGACGCGATCTTCACGCTCGGCGAGCAGCAGGGCATCTACGAAGATCACGGCATTTCGATCACCGACACGATCGTCTCGAACCCGCCCGCGGGCCTCGCCGCAGTGCAGAGCGGGCAGATCGACGTGGCCTACTCGACCGTCATGTCGTTCTTCCAGGCCCGCAGCGAGGGCGTGCCGATTCAGGTGATCGCCTCGGCCGACGGCATCGGCCTCGCGCCGGAGGGCACCGAAGACCTCGCGCCGTACGACCTCGCGGGCCTGTTCGTGAACCCCGACAGTGGCATCACCAATGAAGCCGACCTCGCGGGAAAGACCGTCGCAGTGCTCGCCCGCAACGGCAGCCTCGAGATGGCGATCGCCGCGGCCATCGAGCGCGAGGGCGGTGACCCGTCGACGGTGAACTGGGTCGCGCTCGACTTCGCCTCGGCCATCGAGGCGCTGAAGTCGGGATCGATCGACGCGGCCGGGCTCGTCTCGCCGTTCACGAACGAGGCGCTCAGCGCGGGTCTCACGCAGATCGGGGCCCCCGTCGCCGAACTGTTCGGGCCCGGCGCGGTCACGGCGATCTGGGTGTCGACGCCAGAGACGATCGAGGCGAAAGGGGAGGCGATCGACGCCTTCATCGCGGCGCAGACCGAGGCCGCCAACTACGCCAACGACAACGTCGACGAAGCCATGACCGAGGCCAAGGCCATCACCGGCATCGAGCTGCCGATCGAAGAGCTGACGCCCACCTACTGGGTGCCGTCACTCGACACCGATGAGATCACCCGCCAGATGGAGCTCACGGCGAAGTACGGGTACCTCGACGCGCCGCTCGACATGGCTGACGCGTGCTACGTGCCCGGGGCCTGACCTGACACGACGATAACGACTGCGGGGGACGCAAGCCACGGCTTGCGTCCCCCGCAGTGTTTTGGGCTTGTGACGGATGCTATGCCAGGTTCTCCGCCGATGCCTGCGACCGTGCGCGCGTGATTTCCGCGATCGCGGCCCAGTCCTGATCCTGCAGTTCCGGGTCGGCGAGCGCCGACTCGAACGCGTCCTGCAGCGCCGGGGCGGTGGCGAGGACCGTGCCGTTCGCGGCTGCCGCATCCTGCGCGAGCTGCAGGTCCTTGCGCCCGAGCGTCACGGTAAACCCGGGCGGGGAGTAGCGGCCCTCAGCGATCATGTGCCCGTAGCCGTCGTAGACGGCACCCGGGAAGAGCGAGGCGTTGAGGATGTCGATGAAGGTCGACGGGTCGATGCCGCCGCGCTCGACGAGCGTCACGCTCTCGCTCATGGCCTGCAGCGCGTGGATGATCGTGTAGTTCACGCCGATCTTCACGAG
>JBQDJW010000108.1:0-7542 GCA_052086425.1 Pseudoclavibacter sp.
CAGTGGTGATTCGATGGGGACTCGACTCCCTAACGTGGGCTGGCCACACCGTCAGTGAAGCGATCGAGGGCACTGGTCCACGCCTTCGACAAGCTTACGCTTCGGGCGTCACGAGCTCTGCCCTCGCCCAACGCGCAATCATCCGGAGTTGCGGATGCTCCCTCACGATCGCTCGCTGACGATCCGCGGGCAGCCCGATCTCGTGCAGGAGATTCAGGATCACCACGCCCGCCGTGACCTCGACGACGGCGACGAGCTCCTCGAACTCGTGCCTGGGGGTGCGTCCCTCGTGAGCCAGGTCGTTGCGGGCCTTTACCGTCCTGCTGGCCCATCGTTCAACATCAGGAACGAGCACCGACACCGCCTCCTGGTCAGGCCGATTGACAAGAGCCTCGAGCCGGTCGCGGAGAGTCATGTCGTTGCGGATCGCGGACTTGAGCCGCTCCCGCTGATCCTCCGGAGCGACCTCAAGCATCGCCTCGCGCATCTTTTTGAACTCAGCATTCGGCATCGGGAGCTCTTCGATTCCGAGCGCCCGATGGAGGGCTTCGGCAGCGCCGACCGCCATGAGAAGACGGCTCTCGACGTACTGCGCTGGCGCGTACCGCAGCGCCAAGATCAGGTCCGTCGAGGCCCGGAGGCGATCACGCACCGCACACCATCGCGGGACGATCTCCTGGAAGGGGATGTCACTGCAGGTGAAGAACACTCTGTGGTGCTCGATGGCCTTTGCATCCCGCTCCCCCACGGCGGCGGGCGAGTAGAGCACCTCGACATAACGCTCCATCGGATGCCGTTCGGCCCCCGGCCCGTCTCCCTTCAGTTTCAGCCGCAGCCAGATCACCCCGGCAGCACGATGGGTCGCGAGCGAGATCAGGTCCTGCAGAGACTTCGCGGACGCAAGCGCTTCCTCGAAGGAGCACGCGTCCGGCGGAGCGATCTGCAGGAAGACCGTGTCGCGGATCCGCGCGGTCGTTCTCCCGCGAAGCTCGTCGACGTACGGAGGATTGCGAAGATGCTCGAGTGAGTACTCGGTGCCGTCGACCAGGACCGACGTCGATTCTAGCGGCTTCGCACTGATAGAGCCGCTGCCATCGAACGGCGTCCCGCCTGGGCCGCCGATCGACGACGAGAAGACCCCGTCTGCCGCCCAACGACCGACGTCCTCGACGGAGATCTGAAGTCCTTCGAACAGTGCAGCTTCCGTGTTCGCCGCGTGGACGCCGATCAGCGCGGATTGAGCCGAAACCACCTGCTTGTCGGGGCTCTTCACCCGCGCGCCGAAGGATCGGTTCGTGCTCGTCGGGATGCACCCAAGGAGGGTGATCTCCCTCTTCTCAGCGACGCCGAGTATGACGTCCCACGACCGTGTGCCTTCATGCACATGCGTCACGCCTGGTCGGGGCGACGTCATGACCCGGTCCTCGAAGGTGCCGATCAACGTTAGTTCCGCACCGCCGTCGCGGTCGTATCGCAGCACGCCCGGGACACGCTCATCCGGCGCGTCGGGCAACCACCACAGCCCAGACCACTCGTGGGAATCGACCAGATGCAGCGGCTCGGTCGGCATATGCGTCCCCCCTACAAGACTGATGCCCCGGGAGTCCGGGCCAGGAGGCCCGAATAGTCACCGGGGCATACGCCTTCGATTCTAGCAGTGCCGGCTGCTCAGCCCGCCTGGCGAGACTTCACGAAGATCCCCCTGTAGGCACCCGACGGCCTCCCCGCCGACCTTACGTCTCGTCCGCTTCGCCTGCTTCTCTGCAAGATGATCGAGAAGCACCTTACGCAGAGCACTCTCCTGGTCGCGTGTCAGCGGCTGCGCGGTGGCTCGGATCCTTCGAACATGCTCCTCCCGAGCCGCGTGACCGAACACCTCGTCGAGCTCAGAGACTCGGACCCAAGCCTTAACCATGTGCCGCCCATCGCGAGCCGTGGACGCTTCTATGCGCGCTGTCAGAACCCCAGCCTTGATCCGTCGGCGAATGGCCTGCGGGCTGCATGACTCGCGCTCTGCCGCCGCGGCGATGTCGATCCACTCGTCGCTTGACCCCATGCCCTACTCGCTCCTTCGCAGTGTCCGGAGCCTGACACGACCGCGATCACCCCCGGACCAACTAATGTGACTCATAGTCCGTGGACTCATGGTCATCGTAGCGAAACCGTTGAGATATGAGGGAGTCCGCGCACCGCATCGCGTTCGGCGAGCATCTCCGCGAACTCCGCCAGGAGCGAGGCTGGGCGTCTCAGGAGGCCTTCGCCCACCACGTCAGCCTCGACCGCACCTACATAAGCGGCCTGGAGCGTGGCCGCCGCAACCCGACGCTCGACATCATCGTCAAGCTCGCTCACGGGCTCGATGTCTCCCCCGCGGAGCTCCTCGCGACGGTCAACTAGCTAGCACTCCCCCGAAGTGGCGCGATCTCGCGTATACGTGTGAGCCGCCCCTTCCTGGGTCACGAAGTGAGGTGCTGGAATGGCTATCAGCCGAGAACCTTGACGGTCTCGGCGCTCCACTCCTCCTCCAGCGCGAGATCAGAGACGTCCTCGCGGATGCGACACGGCGCGCCGCTACTACCTGGAAGACCGAATACTGACTGGGCTAGTCAGTACATTCCCTCGGGTGGTTGTCACGAGCCGTCATGAGCGCGGAACCAGCTGCTGGCTCACGGGGTCGTAGAAGTAGTCCACGATCTCTCCGGAGACGATCATGGCGACTGCCCGATTGATCGCGTCACGAGGCACGACGAACCACTCCGAGGGGTCGTAGTCCCGACCCTTACGGTCGATCTGGGTCAGGTCGAGACGCACGGCCGCGAAGACACGATGCAGCAGGTGCTCGAGTGCTGACGGCTTCACGTTGTAGAGGCGGTAGTCCGCGACGACGCGCACGGGTGCCATCAGGTACGTCGGCGACGACTCGGCGTTCTTGATGCGCTGCTCGACGGTCGTCGTTGAGAAGCCGATCTTGTGCAGGTCAGGAAGGCCTGAAATCGCGGGATCGTCGCTCAGCGACTGAAGCACGTAGATGTGCCCGCTCTCGACATCCGCGTCGAGCACCTCGCTCGCGTCAACGCCAGTCCGCGCAAGCACCTGTCCGTGCTGCTCGTAAAGCCGCGTCATCAGACTCTGCTTGTACATCCTCGACTCGGTGCCGTTCTCGAAGAGGACGCGCAGGCGCTGCTTCTGCTTCGGCTTTCCGCCAACGACGAGATCGACGTCCTCACCGACTTCGGCAACGAAGCACAGCACGCCGCCGAGGACGAAGAACGCACCTTCGCGGATCATATGGAGCCCGGTGAACGTGGCGAGCTGGAGGGTGCCCTCGGCGAGCTCAGCGTGCTTGGCCTTGAACAGGTGCTCGAACTGTTCGAAGTCTTCGGCCTTGACGCGCTTCGCGACCGAATCAGGGGACTCGGGCTTGCGCGTGGCGGGGAGATCCGACACATCGAGGACTCCGCTGTCATCGCCGAGCAGATCGTCAATGGCGTCGCCGTCAAGCAGATTGTCCAGGGAACCCGGAGGTTCAGGCGCATCGAGCAGCCCGAACTCGTCGAGGTGCTTGAGCGCTTCGATCTTCTCGTCGTTCGCAAGGATGCCGTCGAGGCGCGCCCCGAGCTTCCGCTCGGCGATCTCGCGCGTCGTCGAGCTCGGCACCCGCTCGTGCTCACGTCGGAACTCGACGATCTCGAGGAAGGCGCGCTCAAGCCGGTCGGACGAGGTGACCTTCTTCGGCTTCTGCGGCGCGTCGAGGAGGCCGTCGACATCTCCAGCGAGGATGTCGTCGAGGCTCTGCGGAACGTTTTCCTGTACCGGTTCACTCATCGACATTCACCATCGCATTCGCTCGCTTCTCCGCTTCCCGCTTCTGCTTCAACCGCTGCAAGAACAGCAGCGCATCGGCGTAGCGCTTCTCGGTCGGGTCATCTGCACGGGGGTCAGGGCGACGCCCGCCGTTGACCTTGACCCAGTTCTGGATCTTCGGGAAGAGCGCAACGGCTTCCTCCTCGCTGAACTCGATGCGTGTCGCAGCGATCGAGTCTTGGATGATGCGCAGCACTGACGGCGTGACCGACTTGGACATGACCTCGAAGGCGCGCTGGAACGGGTTCACCGAGTCGATGAGGTTGATGTGGAGCTCGTCGATGTTGACGAACTTCTCGGCCATCTTGATGAACCTCTTGTCGCCGACCTCGCGCACCTCGCCGTTCTTGATCACCGAGTCGACGACGACCTGCTGGCGAACCTCCTCGACCTGGGCCTCGGTGAGGTCCGGGTACTTCTCGCGGATGATCTTCGGGATCAGCACCTGGTTCGTCGTTTCGGCGTCCACGGAGCCGGCAGCAGCTCTGGCGAACGTGTCGTCCTGCAGGATCGTCGCTTTCAGATCGTTCAGGTCGGTCTCGACGATCTGCTTCACACGATCGGTCGACGGCTCCTTGAACCCCTTGATCTTGAGCTCGCCGGGAGTCTTCGAGTCGTCCGTGTCGAACTTCTTCGTCTTGAACGTGAAGTTCTGCGCGAGGACCTGCTCCATGAGCAGGGAGGCGGTGATCGCCTTGAGCATGTTGTTCACGGAGACCTTCACCTCGCCCTGGGTCGCGTCGGGTTCGGCGATGAGGTTCGTGAACTGCGCGTGGGACTTCCCGGGGCTGTCCCGGGTCACACGACCGATGATCTGGATGACCTCGGTGAGCGAGGCCCGGTAGCCGACGGTCAGTGCGTGCTCGGCGAAGGGCCAGTCGAAGCCTTCCTTGGCCATGCCAAGAGCGATGATGATGTCGACAGCGCCGCGGTCCTTCGAAGCCGTGTGGGACAGGAAGTGGAGGGTGTCCCCACGCTTCTTCTGATCCGTGTCGTCGACGAGGTCCGCCACGCGCACGATGGTCCCGGTGTCCTGGCGGCGCACGCTGATGATGCCGGTGTCCGGATCCGTCGTCTCGACCTGGCCGATGACGTCGATGATGCGCCCGACCTCCTCGAGCTTGTCCTTCGTCGACTCGCCAGAGTTCACGCTCGGGATGTGCACGATGGTCTTCTTGTCGAGGTCGAGGACCTCGCCGATCGCGTCGGTGTACCGCCCTTGGTAGAAGTGGTGCCCGATGCCCAGAGAGCGCAGGTGCTCGTAGCCGTTGAGCTGGTCGTAGTAGTTGAAGGTCACCGGCGTGAACTTCGCCTCGTCCTCTGCGGTGAGAACAGGAACCGAGTCGCCGCGGAAGTACGAGCCCGTCATGGCGACGATGTGCACGTCGGATCCGTTCATCACGTCGCGTAGGAGCGCCCCGAGGCGGCTGGACTCCGTATCGGCCGAGACGTGGTGGAACTCGTCGATCGCGAGGACCGTACCGTCGAAGGCGTCGGGGGCGAGTTTCTCGAACGCGAAGCGCAGCGTGGCGTGGGTGCATACGAGGGTCGCGTCAGGCCCTTCGAGGAACTTGATGAACGCGTCGACCTTGCCGGCCGAGGAGCCGGCGTCGCAGAGGTTGTGCTCCGGCTTGATTTCCCAATCCGCGAAGAAGCCGAACTTCGTGAGATTCGTCGAGGCGAACGATGCTCCGATCGAGCGCTCCGGCACTGCGACGATGACCTTCCTGCGGCCCTGGTTGTAGAGCTTGTCCAGCCCCACGAACATGAGCGCACGCGACTTACCGGAGGCCGGCGGTGCCTTGACGAGCAGATGGTGGGCGTCGCGCTTGGCGAACACTCGCTGCTGCATCTCGCGCATGCCCAGTGCGTCCGTGTTCACCGACGCCTTCGTCTGGGCATAGGTGACGTCGACGATGTTGACGGGCTTCTTATGCGCGTTCACTTGGCTGCCTTTCGAGTCTTCTTTGCCGGAGCCTTCGCAGCTTCGTCGGCGGTCATCCGCTCGTACATCGCGAACAGGTCAGAGAGACGCTGATCGTCGGTTTCGTACGGCTTCTTGGAGTAGATCGAGTCGACCAGCGCGTCCACAGTCGCGTGAGCCTCCCGCAGGTCATCGGGCATCTTGTCCGGGTCGTAGAGCTCAGCGAGGGTCTTCTCGCAGTGGTACTCCCGCACATCTAGCACACGGAGCGCAGCTTCAGTGAGCTTCTCCTTCATCGCGTCCGACAGCGGTGGCACCGGGAAGTTGTTGTAGACAATCGTGTTCGAGTACCGATAGTCGGTCTTCATCTTGCCGCCCACGGTTCGAGTCCAAGAAATGTGCATCGCTGACGTCAGAATAGTGAAGATCCATGGCTCGGCATCATAGACTGCAAAAGCAAGATTAGAGACAACAGTATCCGGCCCCAAGTAGCCTATTGGAATATACTCACGACGCTCAGAGGAGACGCTCGGGACAATAATAGACTCCGTAGGCTTATAGCGGATTTCACTGAAGCGATAGGGCATCCCGCTCAATTTGCGAGTCGCGGCTTTACTACTCGATGAACGCATTTCCGAGACTCGCTCAAATCTCTCTTCAAGGTCGGCTATGCGAGATGCCCTCTCATATGATTTTGAATCAACCCAAACACAGTATCGCTCCGCCCCCTTAATGAACTCCGAGGAGCCCAGAATAGGACGAACGAATTTGAGGGCCTCCGGAAAGCGTTGCACAAGCTGATCGTACTCAACAGAATCCATCATCAAGTTCCCGCCGTCGGTCGGCTGTGACCCCTTCGTCATCTGCGGAATATCAGAAAGTGGTGTTCTGCGAGGCGTCACAAATACGTTCTCCCCATCCAGCAGATACCCGTTGATATTGCGTGCTGAAATCTGAATATCGCCAGCGAAAATATACTTCTGTGCTTTTGATTCTGCTCTCAGGCCTATTACGGATACAGTGACTCCCGCATTCTTCTTTGCATTATTTTCCCACTTGAACGATGTGTATGCGAAGCCAATCTCAAGGCCCATCGAAAAAATCTTGGGGAACATGAGACTAACATGCTCACCTTGCGCGACAGAGTTCGTTGTAACAAAAGCGAGCTGCGCCTTAGTCCCTCTAATATACTCTGAACCTTTTATGAACCACAACGCGATGTAATCAAGACTTTTCGAGAATGGCCAAGACCCGAATACTTCGTTAAAATCAGCCTTCTGGTCCTTGGTCTGTGTAGTCGAGCCTGCGTACGGCGGGTTTCCGATCAAGTAGATTTCTGCACCATCGTTAGGACACACGGAATTCCAGTCTATCCGCGTAGCGTTGCCCTGCTTGATTCTACCCGTCTCTTTGAGTGGAATCAGGGGGATCGAGACTCCGAATTTGTCCTTGAACTCCGCGTTCATCTGGTGCTTTGCGATCCACAAGGACAAGATTGCAACCTCAACTGCGAAATCGTCGATCTCAATGCCGTAGAAGTTCTCGATGTTGATCCTCGACTCAGCGAACAGGACGCTGTGCTTGCCATCGAGATCAGCGAGTCGCTCGAGGATGGCGTGCTCGAGCTTGC
Organism: Pseudoclavibacter sp.; assembly: GCA_052086425.1. GTDB lineage: Bacteria > Actinomycetota > Actinomycetes > Actinomycetales > Microbacteriaceae > Pseudoclavibacter. Next base: position 7,419 of record JBQDJW010000108.1, read on the forward strand.
GCAACTCCTTGTACGCAATGACGAGGAAGTTCCCGGAGCCACAGGCCGTTATGTGTACTGTCTGGCAATGTGGCTCTTCCCGGTTCGTGGTGATGGGGAGCGTCGCGTCGTAGGCGCAGAACGG
>JBQDJW010000109.1:0-5697 GCA_052086425.1 Pseudoclavibacter sp.
GCATGCCGTCGGACGGGCGGCTCATGCGCGAGTTCCAGACGGCCGCCTACGCTGCGCTGGCGTAGGCGGCCGTCTGGCCAGGGTTCTGTCATGCGGCGCGTCGGATGTCCGCCCCGATCACTCGCCTGTCTCGAGCCAGCGGTCCTCCGCCGCGAGGAATTCGGTGAGCGAGTCCCGCCGGTCATCGCCGTAGAGGTCGGGATTCACCGTTCGTCCGAGTGTGTAGTGGATGTACGAGAGGAACTTGTAGGACGGGCGCATCGTGGCGAGGACCTCGAGGTCGACGGGCGCCTGGTCGCCAGGGTTGACCGGATTCAAGACATCCCGCTCGAAGAGCACCTCGAAGCTCGCGAGTTTCCAGGCATCGTCCACCCGGACCGCCCGCGAGTGGAAGCGGCAGAAGACATGGAAATCGACCTCGATGCCCTCGAGCTGCACGCGGTTGAAGATCATGGCCGGGCTCTCGACGGTCGCGCGGTCGCCATTGACCTGTTCGAACGCGGGGAAGACCCAGTGCTTGCTGTTGCCGGACTTGTCGATGAGCCTGTTCGTCGAGTCGACGTAGTCGCTTCCGTTGCCGTCGAACCAACTCGTCCGGACCCGCGCATCCGGAAGGAAGCACGACCGCATGATGTCGAACCGCCGCTGATCGCGGGCGAATCGCTCCCGTCGAACGAGGTCGAACAGGTCATCTCGGTCGAGGCGCGCCTGCGTTCGAGCGTTGAGTTCGTTGGACATGTGTTCCTCCGATGGGGGTGCCGTTCGCCGATGAACGGTCGTGGTGTCAGCGGTGAATTCGCAATGCAATTTACAAGTTCGTAATGCGGTCAAGTCTTGAGGAGGTGGCGAGCAGTTGTCAAGCCTGATCTTGCGCTTGCGCGTCGTCTCGGTCGATGCTTGATGGCTTGGATTAAGCCAGATTCGTGTGGGCGCATCGAATGCTCCGTCCGCCAATCCTCGCCCCTTGCGTGACGCGACGTCGCGCCGTAAAGTACGACAAGTGAACATCAAGCTCACGATGTGAAATATCGATAGGCGTGAAGCAACGAAGCCTGCGCGCCGCCCCGGATGGAACTCGAAGGAGAGGTGCCACGATGAGTGCAACGACGAGCAGGACGACGTCACTCACCCGGGCCGTCGAGCGACTCGAGTCGCTGCGCGCGGTCAAAGACTTGCAGCGTCGGCTCGCGCACGACGGCCGGCTCGGCGATGTCGCGGCCATGGAACGGCACTTCAGCGACGATGCGGTATTCGAGTACGGTCCGCATCGCGCGCGGGGCCGCGCAGAAATCGAGGCGCTTCTGCGGTCGGATCTGGAGGCCTGGCCCGCCCACGCACCTGGGGCGCTTCGCTTCGAGGTCGTCGACCAGCCGCTCGTGACGCTTTCGACGGACGGCCGGACCGCACGCGGTCGTTGGCACACCCTCGGATTCCTCGGCGACGGCGCAGGGCGGGCGAAGGTTCGGGCGAGTCTCCTCGAGGTCGACTACCTGGCAACCGATGCGGGGTGGAAGATCTCGCGGCTGATCGCGACGCCGACGTATGGCGGTGACGCGGCGAGCGGATGGACGAACGCCAACCCGGACGGCCTGCCCATCGTGCCCGTGCACGCCTCTGCCGATGATCTCGGCGCCCCGACGGGGCGGATCGAGTCTCTCTTGGACATCGGCGATGGCGATGCGGTCGACCTCGCCGACCGGATCGCGCGCCTGAACGCCGAAGACGACGCACGCAATCTGCAGCACGCGCTCGGCTACTACGTCGAGCGGAACATGTGGACGGATGTCGCCGAGCTGTTCACGGAGGACGGCGGCGTGCGCACGGTTGGCGTCGACGGCGACGCGCGGACCGGAATCCTGGACTGGCTGCGCACGATGGGCGACGAGGGGCTCCGCGTCGGGGAGCTGAATGATCGGGTCGTCTTCGATGCCGTCGTCGAGGTGCAGCCAGGGAACGTCGACGCCCTCGTTCGCGGGTTCGAACTCGGGCTGCTCGCCGACGGAACGCCGGGCGGCGGCCACTGGGAGTTCACGGCGTTCGTCACCCGGATGCGGCGAGAGGGCGGCGTGTGGCGCATCGCGGAACTGGAGCGAACGCCCATGATGCGGGTCGCCTACGCGGACGGATGGGGCCACGGCGGCGATGTTTCCGCGACGAACGGCGAGCAGCAGGAGCTGATCGGCGACTCGAGCGTTCCTCCTGCCGGCCCCGCCGCACCGTCGAAACGGTATGACGGCGACGCATCGATCACCGAACTCTCCGAGCTCGAGCGGCGCTTGCGCCGCTCGCTCGCGTACGACGCCGTCGAGAACCTCTCGGCCGCGTACGGCTACCTCCTCGACGACCTGCAATGGGCGGACATGGCGGCACTGTTCGCGACGAACGGGAATAAGCAGACGCCGTTCGTCGGCTACTACTTCGGTCGCGAGCGGATTCTCGGCGCAGGATCGACGAATCACTCGGCGTGGCGGGATCCCGCAGCCCTCCGCCAGCGGGCCGTCTTCCACTGGCGCCCGCAGAGCGTGGTCGCCGTGTCGAATGACGGACGGTCCGCAGGTCTGCGCACCCGACTTTTCCAAACGCGGACCGCCGCGAGCGTCACCCCGAACTGGACGGGCATCCACGGGGGAAGCTATCCCAACGATCAGGCCGTACTCGAAGACGGCGTCTGGCGGCTGTGGAGCGTCACTATCGACGAGTACTTCTTCACCTCGCCGACCTGGTCAGGCGGATGGGCGTCCGCGACCGCCCAAGACGCCGTGACGTACCCGCCGAGCGTTCTCTTCGAGACGTATCCGCCCGACCTGCGGCTCGATGAGATCGGTCCGCGCATGGACGGCTTCCGAGGTGGAAGCGGGCGCCTCATCGAGTGGCCCGAGATCGTACCGATGTGGTTCAGCTACCGGAACCCCGTCAGCGGGCGAACGCCAGAACGCTATCTGCCCGACTGCGTTCCGAGCATCGTCGATCCACGGACCAGTATGACGGCCCACGGCTACGAGCTGCCCCCAACCGGTCCGGCCAACGATGAGGAGGCACGCCGATGAAGGTGCGCCTCTTCCACTACGGCAGACTCCTGCTGACCTCGCTCATCCTCTTCGTCGCGGTCGTGACCGTCCTGTTCTTCCTGCTCGAGATCTCGCCGGGAGACCCGGTGCAGAGTCTCGTCGGCGACGTCCCGATCTCGGATGAGTTCCGCGACCAGATCATTGCGGCGTACGGGCTCGACAGGTCGGTCTGGGAGCGGTACTTCTCCTACCTCGGCAACGTCTTCACCGGCAATCTCGGTTTCTCGTTCGGCACCAACAATGAACCCGTTCTCGGCCTCATCATGAGCCGACTCGGCAACACCCTCGCGCTGGCGATCCCGTCATTCGTGCTCTCGACGCTCGGCGGCATCGTTTTCGGCTCGATCGCTGCGCGCACGCGCAAGCCGTGGCTCGACGGCGGCATCTCCGGCACGGCGGTCGGTCTTTTCTCCGTGCCGAACTTCTGGTTCGGGATCCTGCTCATCCTGACGTTCTCGATCGGCCTCGGCTGGTTCCCGTCGCAGGGCAAGAGCCCGTTCGGGCAGGACGGCATCTCGATCGAGTACATGGTGCTGCCCATTCTCACGATGGCGACGACCGAGATCGCCTACAAGGCGCGCATCATGCGCTCCTCGATGATCGAATCGCTCGGGCAGGACTTCATCGACACGGCCCGCTCCAAGGGGCTTTCGGGGCGCGCCGTCATGCTTCGGCACGCGTTGCCGAACGCGATGCTGCCCATGGTGACGGTCGCGGGCTACAGTCTGGGATTCGTCCTCTCGGGCTCGGTGCTCGTCGAGCAGGTCTTCGGATGGCCGGGGCTCGGGCTCCTCTTCATCGACGCGATCAACGCCAAGAACAACATGGTCGTGCTCGGCGTCGTCATCTTCATCACGGTCACCGTGCTCGTGATCAACTTCGTGACCGACCTCGTCTACGGGCTCGTCGACCCGCGGCTGCGGGCGCGCTTCTCGCCGAAACCGATGCCATCAATCAGGTCGCGAGCGACGGAGGTTCAGTCATGACGATGCAGCGAGAAACGAGCAATGGCGTCAGCGACACGACGCCCGCGACCGAACCGGTGTCGACGGTCGACGGCAGGCGCGGCAGGCAGGGGGCAATCGCGACGTTCCTGCGCAAGCCGTCGGTGTGGATCTTCGGCGGCATCCTCATCCTCATGGTGTTCGCCGCCGCCGTCGGACCGTTCATCGTGGGAAGCCCCGTCTCGACCGAGCATCCGCGATTGCAGCCGCCAAGCGGCGAGTACCCGCTCGGCACCGACTCGCTCGGACGCGACTACCTGGCGAGGGTCGTGAACGGTGCGCGCGTCTCGCTCATCGTCGGCTTCGCCGTCGCACTCCTGTGCATGACCATCGGGGTGCTCATCGGTTCGCTCGCCGGCTACTACGGCGGTTTCATGGACACGGCCATGGTGAGGCTCGCCGAGTTCTTCCAGGTGCTTCCCGGCATCGTCCTCGCGCTGGTGGCCGCGGCGCTCCTGGGCGCGAACGTGCTGGTGGTGATCGCCATCCTCGCGGTGACGATGTGGCCTGGAGTCGCTCGTATCGTGCGCGCCGAGTCGATGCGCATCGCGCAGCTCGGCTACGTGGAGTCGTCGAAGGCCGCCGGTTTCAGGGGGGCGCACATCATCTGGTCCGACGTCATCCCGAACTCGATGCCACCGGTGCTGGTGGCGACGAGTATGACCGTCGGCAGGGCGATTCTCATCGAGTCGGGGCTCTCCTACCTCGGCATCGGCGACGCCAATAATCCGTCGTGGGGCGCGCTGCTGAACTCAGCGCAGGCGTACTTGCGCGAGGGCTGGTGGCTCGCAGTCATTCCAGGTCTCTGCATCTTCCTCGTCGTCCTCGCGGTCAACATGCTCGGCGACGCGCTCAACGACGCGTACAACCCGACGATCGGACGAGTAAAGTGACCACCGCATCCACGACATCGCAGGCCGGCCATGTGACGGCCGACGACCTCTTCAGGGTCGAGGACCTCGCCGTGCATCTTCCGGCCGGCCACAACGACATGATCACGGCCGTTCGCGGTGTCAACCTGGTGATCCGGAACGGCGAGCGCGTCGGTCTCGTCGGTGAGTCCGGCTCGGGAAAGTCCGTGACCGGACGAGCGATCGCCGGCCTCTTGCCGACGTCGCCGCGCGTGCGCGTCGAGGGGTCGATCAGGATCGCAGGGACTGAGATGGTCGGGGCGGACGCGCGCTCGTGGGACGCCGTCCGTCGCAAGACGGTCGGCATGATCTTCCAAGACCCGCTCACGTTCCTGAACCCGACGATGCGAATCGGTCGGCAAGTCGACGAGTCGGTGAGGGCGAGCAGCGAAACGCCCACGGGGAAGCGGGAGCGGCTCGACGCCGTGCACCACTACCTGCGCAAGGCGGGGCTCGAGAACGCGGATCAGGTCGCCATGTCGTTTCCGCACGAACTGTCCGGCGGCCTGCGCCAGCGGGTGCTCATCGCGGTCGCGATCGCGAAGGCGCCGCGTCTGATCCTCGCCGACGAACCGACCACGGCACTCGACGCGACCGTGCAACAACGTGTGCTCGACACGATCGACGACACGGTCACCGACCTCGGAACCTCGCTCCTCCTCATCTCGCACGACCTCGCCGTGGTGCGCCTGGTCAGCGACCGCGTGGCCGTGA
>JBQDJW010000109.1:5707-7484 GCA_052086425.1 Pseudoclavibacter sp.
CACGACCTCGCCGTCGTGGCCGGCATGACCGACCGGATCTACGTGATGTACGGCGGTCGGATCGTCGAAGACGGCCCGACCGAACGCGTGCTCGAATCACCGCAGCATCCGTACACGAAGGCTCTGCTGCGGAGCGTCGAATCGCTCACAGATGAGGCGACCGCGCTGTACTCGATCCCGCCCGCGCTGCGGCGGGAGTTCGCGCTCACCGATCGCGTTCCGACGACCGACGACCGAATGGAAGAACGCCATGCGTCTTGAGGCGAAGCGCGTCACGAAGGAGTTCCGCGGTCGCCGCGGAACGGCTCCGGTCGTGGCCGTCAACGACATCAGCCTGACGGCAACACCCGGAACGTTCGTCGCGATCGTCGGCGAATCCGGATCCGGCAAATCCACGCTCGCGCGTATCCTGCTCGACCTGATCTCGACGTCCGACGGCGCCGTCGAACTCGACGGCATCGCGCTCGCCGACATGAGCCGCGAGCAGCACACGTCGTACCGGCGGCGCGTTCAGGCGGTCCTGCAAGACCCGGCCGGGTCGCTCAATCCGCGCAAACGGGTCGGTGACGCGATCGGCGAGGTCATTCGGCTGCATCGCATGGCACGGGGGCGCGCCGAGATCCGTGCGAAGACCGAGGCCGTGCTCGAGCTGGTCGGAATGACGCCGGCGAGCGCCTTCGTCGATCGCTACCCCCACGAACTCTCCGGCGGTCAGCGTCAGCGAGTGCTCATCGCGCGGGCGCTCGCGCTCGACCCGCAGGTCATCGTGGCCGACGAGGCCGTATCGGCACTCGACGCGTCGGTCAAGGCCGGCGTGCTCGCGATCATGGCAGACCTGAAGGACCGTCTCGGCGTCGGTTATGTCTTCATCACCCACGACCTCCCGGTCGTCAAGAAGGTCGCCGACTACGTGTACGTGATGAAAGACGGAGAGGTCGTCGAGCGGGGAGAGAAGCACGACATCTTCACGAACCCGACGCATCCCTATACCCGAACATTGCTGGCGGCGGCCCCGTCACTCGCACGAGCGAGCGCAAGCCGGCTCGAACGACGAAAGCAGAGGCAATGAGCGAGCGACTTCCACGGCTGCAGCCAGACGACATGACCGACGAGCAGCGAGAGATCTACGGAAAGTTCACGGGAGGGAAGCGCACGTCGTCGACGAGCGCCTTCTCGCTCGTGCATCCGGAGGGCGGGCTCATCGGGCCGCCGAACGCATGGCTTCTGAGCCCACCGCTCGCTCGAATCTACGAGCAGGCCGGCGGTGCGATGCGGTTCGCGCTGACCCTGACGGATCGCTGCCGCGAAATGGCCTTGCTCCTCCACGCATTCCATCGCGACAGCGAATTCGAGCTCTATGCGCACCGACTCGCCGGGCGCGCTGCAGGTCTGTCCGACGACGAGATCGAGGGGCTCGCGTCGCGGAGCGAGCCGGCGTTCGAAACCGACGCAGAGCGCGCGACGTTCGACGTGACGATCGCTCTCCTCGATCGGCAGACGCTCGACGACGACGAGTACTCGAGTGCCGTCGAAGTGCTCGGTACCCGCGCGCTGTTCGAACTCGTCGCGCTCGTGGGCTACTACGACATGATCGCGACCCAGCTCGCAGTCTTCGGCGTACGCGCGCCGGTGCCGGGCGGCGAGTGACGAACGTTCGGCGCTCCTGACATCACCCGGAGCGCCGAAATGGGCCTGGCGGGCCCCCCCGCGCGTGGGGGCCGCCCGGCCCAAGTAGATGCACCGGGGGGAGGCGGCGGCCCGGGGCATAGGCAACCAT
>JBQDJW010000110.1:0-7457 GCA_052086425.1 Pseudoclavibacter sp.
ACGCCTCGCGGCGCCGAGAGCGCGACCGCCCGGGCGCGCAATCTGCGGCGCTCGGCACGCGCGATGGCGACGGGCGGGCAGCCGACGATCGTCCCTCCCGCCGCTCCGCCTCACGGCGTGTCGACCGGTGCACCTCCCGGTACGCCTGGAGCGCCGGCCGGCATCGCGCCAACGCCTCCGTCGGCCGCTCCGTTGGGGCCGGGGTCGGGGCCGGGGCCGGATGCGCATGGGGCGGCCTGGCGCGCGCCCGCAACCGGGACGGTTCCCTCCGGTGAGATCCCGCTCCCACCGACGGTGGCGCCCGCGGGGGCGGCAGCGCCCGCGCCCGCCGCACCGCCTGCACCCGCGCCGACCACCGGGGGCCTGCGAATCACGATCAACGGCAGCGAACTCGCTCGCCCCTCGGCGGGCGGGCCGGGCACTGCGAGTTCTGCCGCCGCATCGACCGCCGCCACCGGTACGGCCACCGGCGTCGAACAGGGATCGGCCCCCGACTCGCCCCGGCTCTCAACACCCGTCCCCGTCGACTCCGAGTCGGCCAACAGCGCACCGTTCATCGAGCCGCTTCGCGCCTGGGCCGACGACCCCGCGACGGCAACGCCCTCCGTCGACACCGGGACCGGCCCGATCCCGACACTCTCGCTCGGCGCATCCGCCGCACACCCCCCGTCACCGGCGCCGACGGCGGTGCGCCTGAGGCAGCGCACGGGCACGATCGAGTTGCCGACGTTCGCGGGCAACCACGAGTCCGCCGCCGCGGACTGGGCGATCTCACCGGAGCGCACGGCGACCGGCGGCGTTCCGCTCACCCCGCCGGGTTCACGCGGATCACCGGGCAATCCGCCCGGGGTCGGCATCGGTACCGGCGCCGTCGGCACCATCGACGACGACGGCGAAGCGCAGGGCGCGGCCGCAGGGCAAGGGCCGGCAGGCAACGACGCCGAGCCGGACGGCCGCGCGGGACGCGGCTCCGGGCGACGCAACCGAACGTCGACGAACCCCCGCCGCTCGGGCGGAGGGCGCATCCGGGCATTGTTCACCGCACCCGCGCTGTGGCTCGGGATCGCCGCGATCTTCGTGTGCGTCGTCGCCAGCTGGTCGCCGTCGTTCTCGACCGACGAGGCCGCCACGATCGAGGCCGCCAGGCGCGACTGGGCCGGCATGTGGGCGCTCATCACCGACGCGCACGCCGCCAACGGCGTCTGGATGGCGCTGACCCACCTCTGGATCGGCGCGTTCGGCGCGAGCGAGGTGTCGCTGCGGCTGTTGCCCGCCATCGCGGCCGGTGCGACCGTCGCGGGCACGACGATCATCGGCACGAAGCTCGCGGGCACCCGCGTCGGCGTGCTCGCCGGCGCCGTCGCGGTCGTCCTCCCCCGCCTCACGCAGCAGGGCACCGAGGCGAGCAGCCTCTCGCTCGCCATCGCGCTCGTGACCTGGGCGACCGTCGCGCTGACGTGGGCGGTCAGCGCGAACGACCCGATCCCGCGCTTCGACGTTCCGTCGCGACTCGTCTCACGCCGCAACCGGGCCCGCCGCGCGGCCGCGACGTGGCGCCACATCGGGCGTTGGTCCGTCGTCGGGGTGCTGCTCGCGGTCGCGGCCTGGGTCTTCGTTCCCGCCGTGCTGATGACGCTCGTGCACCCCCTGTTCGTGCTCGTCGCGAGCGCGCGCCGCGGCGCGCTCCGAGGAGCGACGCTCTCGTCGCTCGGCGCGATCGCGCTCGCCTCTCCCCTGCTCGTCGTGCTCGTCATGCAGCACTACGCGCTGCTCGGCCGCGGCGGATCACTCGGCGTGACGCCGTGGAGCTGGATCGCCGAGCCGACCGTCACCGGCGCCGCCTGGGCGATTCCCGTTTTCATCATGGTCGTCGTGACGCTGGCGATCGCGGCCTGGCGCATCCGGAACGTCGTCGAGATCGCCGGCACGTCGGCGCTGCTGCTCGGGACGATGTGGCTCGTGGTGCCGACGATCGCGTTCTGGCTGTTGCAGCTCGTCGCGCCCGGCACGTTCTCGCCCGACTACCTCGCGTTCACAGCGCCGGCCGTCGCGCTGCTGCTCGGCGCCGCCATGTCGGCGCGGCCGGTGTGGCTCACGATCGTTCTGCTCGTGCTCATGCTTCAGACGTGTCTGCCGACGCTCGTGATGCAGAAGATGCCGACCGCGAAGGACGGAAGCGACGACCGCGCCACGTCGGCCTACATCGCCGAGCGTTCTGCCGAGGGCGACGGCATCATCTTCGCGAACACCGAGACCGATCCGAAGAGCGCGCGCGTCATGCTCAGCACATACCCGGAAGCGTTCGGCGGGCTGCTCGACCTGACGCTCGCGCAGTCCGGCGAGGCCGCCGGCACGCTGTGGGACACGTCGGTCGACATCGCGACCGTGCCGAGCAGGCTCGACGAGGTCGATCGCGTGTGGGTCGTGCAGCCGGAGAGCGCGCCCATCAACTCGAACTCGCCGGAGCTCGCGGTGTACGCCGGCGAGGGGTTCGCGGTGATCTCGTCGGCCGTGTTCAACGAGTTCATCGTGTACGAGTTCGTGCGCACCGACGCGTTCGGGCTCGACGAGAACGGCGAGCCTCCCGCACCCGACCCGCTGCCAGAGCTGCCAGAGCCGGTGCCGACGAACTACGACGGGACTGACGCGAGCGACGGCGAGGGGTCCGCCGAAGGTTCTAGCGAGGGTGACGGCGCCGATACGGGTGCCGAGTCGAGCTCGGGCGCGGACGCCGGTGCCGAGTCGAGCTCGGGCGCGGACGCCGGCGCCGAGTCGGGCAGCACCGAGGGATAGCACGCCCCCGGCCCCGCGAACTGCGCAGTTGTGGTCGAAGTGCCGCGCCCACAACAGCCACAACTGCGCAGTCAACCGGATGCTGGGGTCGCCACGAGCGCGGACTCCGCGCATCCGGTATCTCGCGCATCCGACGCCATGGCCTCACGGACGCCACACGCCGCGAGCGAGTGTCGGACGCGGCACCTAGGCTGGACGCATGCTCGACAGCCGCGCCGCCACGCCCACAGACGAGCAGGCTCCGCTCGAGCCGACGCTCACCGAGCCACTCGCTCCTGAGCTCGACGCCCCGGCGGTCACCGGTGTCGACGCGTCCGCCCTCGAGGTGCTGCGCCGCACGTTCGGCTTCGACGAGTTCCGCGGCGAGCAGGCCGAGATCATCCGCCAGGTCGCGAGCGGCGGCGACGCGGTTGTGCTCATGCCGACCGGCGGCGGCAAGAGCCTCTGCTACCAGATCCCGTCGCTCATCCGCGAGGGCACTGGCGTCGTCGTCTCGCCGCTCATCGCGCTCATGCAAGACCAGGTCGAGGCGCTCGGCCAACTCGGCGTGCGCGCCGCCTACCTCAACTCGACCCTCTCGCTCGACGAGCGCCGCGAGGTCGAGCGCGCCTACGTCGCCGGCGAGCTCGACCTGCTCTACCTCGCGCCGGAGCGCCTGGCCGGGGCCGCCGACCTGCTCGACCGCGGCAACCTGGCACTGTTCGCGATCGACGAGGCTCACTGCGTGAGCCAGTGGGGCCATGACTTCCGGCCGGACTACCTGCAGCTCGGCGTGCTCGGCGAACGCTGGCCCGACGTGCCGCGCATCGCCCTCACCGCCACTGCGACTCTGCAGACGCGCGAAGAGATCGCCGAGCGCCTGCACCTCACCGCGGCACCGATGTTCGTCTCGAGCTTCGACCGCCCGAACATCCAGTACCGCATCGCCCCGAAACAGGATGCGCGGGGTCAGCTCCTGCGCATCCTGCAGAACGAGCACGACGGCGAGGCCGGCATCGTGTATTGCCTGTCGCGCGCATCAGTCGAGAAGACGGCGACGTGGCTGCAGCAGAACGGCGTCACCGCGCTGCCGTATCACGCCGGCCTCGACGCCGAGACGCGCGCCCGCAACCAGTCGCGGTTTCTGCGCGAGGACGGCATCGTCATGACGGCGACGATCGCGTTCGGCATGGGCATCGACAAGCCCGACGTGCGCTTCGTCGCGCACCTCGACCTGCCGAAGTCGGTCGAGGGGTACTACCAGGAGACGGGCCGCGCGGGCCGCGACGGGCTGCCCTCGACCGCCTGGCTCGCCTACGGGCTGCAGGATGTCGTGCAGCAGCGCCGCATGATCGACGGCGGCGACGGTGACGCGGTGCGCAAGCGCGCGCAGGGCGAGCACCTCGACGCCATGCTCGCGCTGTGCGAGACCGTCACGTGCCGCCGGCAGCAACTGCTGCGCTACTTCGGCCAGGAGTCGGAGCCGTGCGGCAACTGCGACACGTGCCTCAACCCGCCGGCGTCGTTCGACGGCACGGTTCCCGCACAGAAGCTGCTGTCGACCGTCGTGCGGCTCGGCCAGCGAGGCCAGTCGTTCGGGTCGGGCCACATCGTCGACATCTTGCGCGGCAAAGAGACCGACCGCGTGCGCCAGCGCGGGCACGACTCGCTCTCGACGTTCGGGATCGGGCAAGACCTGTCCGAACAGGCCTGGCGGGGCGTCGTACGGCAATTGCTGGCGCAGCGGATGCTCCAGACCACCGGGGAATACGGCGTGCTCGCGCTGACCGACACGAGCGGCGCCGTCCTCAAGGGCGAGCGCACCGTCCAGCTGCGCACGGAACTCGAGCGCGCGAAGGGATCGTCGTCGTCGCGATCGCGGGGCGCATCCGGCCGCTCGTCGGAGGCCGACGACCTCGCACCCGCCGCCCGCGATCGCTTCGAGAAGCTGCGGTCGTGGCGACTCGAGACGGCGCGGGCGCAGGATGTTCCCGCGTACGTCGTCTTCACGAACGCGACCCTGACCGAGATCGCGAGCGACAACCCGCAGTCGCTCGCGCAGCTCGCGGACGTCTCTGGCGTCGGCGAATCGAAGCTCGAGCGCTACGGCGACGAGGTGCTCGGCGTTCTGCAGGGGCTCGGCGACGAGGCTCCAGGCGGCGCGGCCCCCGGGAGCGCGGCGCATGCCGCCGCGCGGCCGGCGCCGTCACGCCCGACGTCGACGGGCTCGGCTCCGTCGCGCTCGGCGCGGCCCGGCCGGGCGGGGGCGTCGGGGGTGAGCTTCGGCGAGAGCTCCGAAGAGCCGCCGGCCATGGACCCTCCCCCGCCGGAGGACGAGTTCTTGGCCCCGCCGGACGACGAGTTCCTGGCCCCGCCTCCGCCCGACGACTGGCGCTAGGCGCACCGGCAGGCATCTGAGCCCGTCGAAGTGGCCGAGACAAGCGCCAGCCCTTCGACGGGCTCAGGCGTCCCTGCGCGTCACAGCTCGCTCGCGCTCGCCGCGAACGTGTCGCAGGCCTGCCAGCCCTGCTCGTACCCGGCGATGAACCAGCGCTGGCGCTGCTCGGACGACCCGTGGCTGAACGCCTCCGGGTTCACCTCCTGGCCAGACGCCTCCTGAATGTGATCGTCGCCGACCGAAGCGGCCGCGCTGAGCGCCTGCGCGATCTCGTCGCGCGTCGGCGGCTGCAGCAGCTGGTTCCCCTCGGCGTCGGTCGTGTTGGCGGCCTCGCCGACCCAGTCGCCGGCGTAGCAGTCGGCCTGCAGCTCGACGCGGACGCCGTCCGACGCGGGCCCTCGGTCTTGCGTGTTCGCCTGGCCGAGCACGCCCGTGAGGTGCTGGATGTGGTGGCCGAACTCGTGTGCGACGACGTACATCTCGGCGAGTGGACCGCCAGCCGAGCCGTAACTCTGCTCGAGGATCTCGAAGAACGAGGTGTCGATGTACATCGACTCGTCACCAGGGCAATAGAACGGCCCGACGGCGTTCGACGCGGTGCCGCACCCCGACGTGGTCTGGCCTGAGTAGAGCACGAAGCCCGGCGTGCGGTAGTCGATTCCCATCGACGACCCCTGACTCGACCAGTAGCTCTCGAGCGAGTTCTGCGCGCCGACCATGCGGCACTCGACGTACGCGTTCGCATCCGCCCCGGTCTGGCAATGATCGAGGTCGACGTCGCCCTCTTGCCCCTGGCTCTGCTCGGCGCCGGTGCCGCCGCCGACCAAGCCCGTCAGGTCGACTCCGAGGAACTGCGAGGCGAGGAACGCAATGACGAGCACGACGAGGCCGCCGCCCCCGATCGCGACGCCCTTTCCGGCGCGCCCGCCGCGCCGCCGCACGCCCGACGTGTCGAGCTTCGACTGCTCATTGAAGGTCATGTTCTCAAGCTAGCGCCGAGATGCGCGCGGCGGGAGAGCGAACCGGAAACCTTCGGCGAGGCGCCCGTCCCCCGCGCGCTTACGCAGGCCGCCGCGCCTCGATGAGGTGCCGGGTCGAGTGCGCGACGAACACCCCGTCGCGCCGGATGCGATCGTGCAATTCTCGAAGACGCTCGCGATGCCCTTCGACGGTGAAGCCCGGAACCCACCAGATCACCTTCCGCAACAGATACACGACCGCGGCGATGTCGAAGATCTCAATCCGCAGCCTGGCCGTGCGCAGATCGACGATCTCGAGCCCGGTGTCGCGCGCCGCTCCGGCCTCGTCTTCCGGGTCGCGCCGGTGCCCTGCCTCAGGCTGCGGCCCGAGAAAGAACTCGATCAGATCGAACGCGCTCGACGGCCCGACGTGCTGCGCGAAATACGCGCCGCCTGGACGCAGAACGCGAGCGACCTCGCCCCACCAGATCGTGGCCGGATGCCGGCTGGTCACGAGGTCGAATGACGCGTCGGCGAACGGCAGCGGTGGCGCATCCGGATCTGCGACGACGACCACACCGCGAGGGTGCAGCAGCCGGGCCGCGCGTTCGACGTTCGGCGGCCATGACTCGGTCGCGACCGCTGTCGGCGGGAACGCGGGTGCCTGCGAAAGCACCTCGCCGCCGCCGGTCTGAATGTCGAGCGACGCGGTCGCCCGGCCCAGCCTCTCGGCGAGTCGGTTCGCGTACCCCCAAGGCGGCCGCTCCTCGGTCGCTCGCCCTTCGAGCCAGGCGAAGTCCCAGCCGGACACGTCGGCGGCCTCGCCCGCCGCGACGAGTTCGTCGAACGATTCGGTCATGCCGTCATTGTGCCCGCGCGGAGACGCGTCGCGCATTTGGGACGACCGCAGAACTCGTAAGGCCCGACTCGCTCCCGAGTCTCACGCGGCCCCGCATCCGGGCGTGCGCCCCGCCTACCCCTTCGCGCCGGCAGCCTCGGCTTCCTTCGCGGCGCGCTCTGCCTGCTTGCGCAGCTCCTTCTCGGTGGCTGGCAACGTGCCGGCCTCGCGCTGCGCGCGCACGTACTCACGCGCCTCGTTCTGCCGCTCGGCCTCGGCGCCCGTCGCGATCGACGCGCGCAGGTGCTCCGGGCCGTAGCCGAAGGCGTCGACGAGGTCCTGCGCGTGCGGGCGCAAGCGCGACACGAGACGGTCGATGTACCGCGACACGGTCGCCGCACGTTGCGCCGAGATCCGCCCGTTCAGCAGGTACCAGTCGAGGTGCTGCTCGATGAGCCCGAGGCCGAACAAATCGCGCACCCACGTGAGC
>JBQDJW010000111.1:0-7407 GCA_052086425.1 Pseudoclavibacter sp.
ACGCGGGCGGCTTCCTCGCACGACGTATCCGAGGTCTGCAGCGACATGAGGGTGGTTCGCACGACGTACGGCACGGTGATCGCGATATGTCCGATAACGATGCTCGCGTAGGTGTTCGTCAGGCCCAGCGGGCCGAGCACGATCACCAGGCCGAGCGCGAGCACGATCGTCGGCACGAGCAGCGGCGAGAGGAACAGCCCGGCGAGGGCTCCCTTGCCCTTGAAGTCGTACCGGTCGAGCGCCAGGGTGGCGGGAACGGCGATCAGCAGCACGATGATGGTCGTGATCGTCGCCGTCAGCAGGCTCGTCTGCAGCCCCTCGATGAACTGCGTCTGCTCGGGCAGAGCCTTGTACCAATCGAACGTGAAGCCCTTCGGCGGGAACGACAGGTACTGGTTCGAGCTGAACGAGATCACGAACACGATCAGCAGCGGCGCCAACAGGAACAGGTACGCCAGGGTGACGACGATCTTGAAGGCGAGGCCGCCCCAGGCGAACTTCTTCCGGAACGGAACGGGCACGGTGGTCATCATCAGCCTCCGATCTTCTTGATGAGTGCCTGGTACACGCTGATGACGGCACCGAACAGGACGAGCAGGATGAGGGCGAGGGCGGCTGCGAACGGCCAGTTCAGCAGCCCCGTCGCCTGGTCGTAGATCTCGGTCGCGAGCACCTGGACGACGCCGCCGCCCAGGAGGCGCGGCGTGACGAAGGTGCTGATCGACAGAACGAACACGAGCAGGAACGCGGTGAGCACGCCGGGCAGGCTGAGCGGGAACGTGACCCGGAAGAACACCTTGGCCTTGTTCGCGCCGAGCGACCCGGCCGCCTCTTCGAGCTGAGTGCTGATGCGCCCGAAGCCCGACATCATTGCGAGGATGGCATACGGCATGAAGATCTCGACGAGGCCGATGACGACGCCCGACATGCTGTTCGCCATTCGGATCGGCGAATCGATGAGGCCGACGCCGAGCAGGGTCGAGTTGACCAGTCCGTCGTCGCCGAGCAGCACCATCCAGCCGTAGGTGCGAACGACCGCGCTCGTGAGCAGCGGGGCGAGCGCCGCCGCGAGCAGCAGGCCCATCCACTTGCTCTGCGTGCGCGAGAGGAACAGCGCGATCGGGTACGACACGACGATGCACAGCAGCCCGACGACGAGCCCCATCAGGAAGGTATCGACCGTGACCTTCCAGTAGTACGAATCGGTGAGCGGGTCGAGGATCGTCGCGAACGTGAAGGTCTCGACCACGATGCCGTTGCCGGAGCCCTCGTTGAAGGCCATGCGGATCATGTACACGAGCGGGAACAGGAACGTCACGCCGATGCCGAGGATGCCCGGGACGACGAGCGCGAGGGCGATCCGGCGGTTGCGCTTCTTCGTGCGGCGCTCCTGCTCGCCACTCGCTCGGTGCGGGCCGGTGCCCTCGACCGAGGCGAGCGTCTGAGTGGCACTCACGGCGTCACTCCTCGGTGCTTTCTGGCAGCACGAGCGCGTCGTCGGCCTGCCAGGACACGACCGCCCGGTCGCCCTGACTCATGCGGTCGGGTCCGCTCGTGAGCCGCTCGGCCGTGAACAGGTGCTCGCCGACGCGCACGCTGTAGCTGACCGAATCGCCCGTGTAGCTGAGCGCCTCGACGGTGCCGATGATGCCGTCGGATCCGGGGGCTGCGGGCGATACGGAGAGACGGTGCGGACGGACCAGAAGGGTGCGCTCGCCGCTCAGCCCCGCCTCGCCGATCGCGTGATGGACGCCGAATCCCGGCACGTCGACCGCGTAGCGCGAGTCGCCGTTCGGGGTCGTCTCCTCGCCGCGGATCGTGACCGTGAGCAGGTTCGCGCGGCCGATGAAGTTGGCGACGAATCGCGTGCGCGGACGCTCGTACACCTCAGTGGGGGAGCCGAACTGCTCGATGAGGCCGCCGTTCATGACGGCGATGCGGTCGGACATCGCGAGCGCCTCGTCCTGGTCGTGGGTCACGAACAGGGTCGTGGCGCGCGTGCGCTGCTGGATCTGACGGATCTCGGTGCGCATCGTCTCGCGAAGCTTGGCGTCGAGGTTCGACAGCGGCTCGTCGAGCAGCAGCAGTGTCGGCTCGACGACGAGAGCTCGAGCGAGGGCGATGCGCTGCTGCTGTCCGCCCGACAGTGCCTTCACGGGGCGCTTCGACAGGTGGCCCAGCTGCACCATGTCGAGCGCGCCCTTGACGAGCGAGTCCTGCTGGGACTTGCTCTTCTTGCGCATCTGCAGCCCGAACGCGACGTTCTCGTGCACGTTCATGTGGGGGAAGAGCGCGTACGACTGGAACACCATCCCCATGCCGCGCTTGTGCACTGGCGTGTTCGTGATGTCGGCGCCGTCGACCTTGATCTGCCCGGCGGTCGGATCCATCAGGCCCGCCACCATGCGCAGGGTCGTCGTCTTGCCGCAACCGGAGGGGCCGAGGAGGGACACGAGGTGTCCCTCCTCGACGCTCATGTCCAACCGGTCGACAGCGGGCGCAATGCCCTGGGCATACTGCTTCGTCAGGCCGACGAGCGAGAGCTTGTCCATTACTGTCCTTCGTTGATCGGGGATGTTGTGCGGCAGCGTCAGCCGCCGATGATCTCGCGCTTCCAGCGGTCGGTCCACTCGCCGCGCACCTCGCCGAGCCATGCGGGATCGAGGTCGAGGATCTTGATCGAGCCGTCGGTCTGAACGATGCGCTCGCTGACCTCCGGCGGCAGCTCGACATCGGTGCTCGGCGCGTAGAACAGGGCCTCGGCGAATGCGGCCTGCGCGTCGTCCGACAGCGCGTAGTCGATGAACGTCTTCGCGGCCTCGGGGTTCGGGGCCTTCGCCGAGAGGTTGATCGCGTTCATCTGGTAGACGGTGCCCTCTTCCGGGAAGGCGATGCCGAGCTTGCCGTCGCTCTCGTCGGCGTAGTACTGGCCGCGCGCGTTCTGGCCGAGGCCGAGCACCGTCTGTCCGGTGATGACGCTCTGGTACTCGTCGGGGTTCGGCGCCCACGACTGGACGTTCGGCGCGAGCTCGGCGAGCTTCGCGATCGACTTGTCGATCGACTTCGTATAGTCCTCGCCGAGCATGTCCGAGGTGATCGCGGTGAGGTTGATACCGAGCCCTGACGGCGGCGCGACAATCTGGACCTTGCCGGCGTACGCGTCGTCCCACAGCACTTCCCAACTCGTGGGGGCCTCGGCGAACGTCTCGGTGTCGTAGAGGAGTGCGACCGCGTCGAGGCCGACGAGGGGACCGTAGCCGTCGGCGTTGAGGAATTCGTCCTTCACCTTCGACAGGTTCGGAACGTCCTCTTCAGTCACCTCGGCGAACAGACCCTGCTGGTTTCCGCTGTCCGAGACGGAGCTGTCCATGATCGCGACGTCGGTGATGGCACGCCCGCCCTCCGATTGGATCGCGCTGAGCATCTCGGCGGATGACCGCTTCGACGAGTAGTTGATGGTGATGTCGGGGTGCTCCTCGAGGAACGGATCGATGACCGTCTTCTGGTACTGCTCTTCCCAGATGCCCGCGTAGCCGATGATGTTGATCTCGCCGGATTCCGGACCGCCGTCAGCAGTGCTGTCGCTTCCGCCGCTGCAGCCGGCGAGGGCGATCGCGCCCGCGGTCGAGATGGCGATGACCGTCGCGGTGCGACGGCGAGTGATTGCAGCCATGGTGTTGTCCTTCGTCGGTCGTGCGCCTCATGGCGCATTCGGTCTCTCGGGACGTCGGGGACCCAACGTCATTGTTGGCGTTCGCGGAGCTTCGAATGCTCATCGACCGCTTGTTGAACGGTAAGAGGCAAGCCTCGACAAGTGCGAGCGTCTTGCCAAGGTCGTGCCAGAGATCGCGCAGGAACCGTGATTATCTCGCTGATACACGGTCATTTCGTGCACGACCGTTGGCAAAATTTGTGCCACGAGTCGTGCGGATCGATGTCCGTTCGCGGCACGATCGATCAGTAGAACTCGACGGTGTCGACGACGTTCTTCAGCGGTTCGCCGTCGAGGAAGCGCCGTGCGTTCTCGGCGAACAGGCGAGCGATGCGCGCCTCCTCCTCGGAGGAGAGCGCGGCCGTGTGCGGTGTGACGAGCACCCTCGGGTGCTCCCACAGCGGGCTCCGCTCCGGCAAGGGCTCCTCCTCGAAAACGTCGAGTGCGGCGAACGCGACCCGCTCGTCGTCGAGGGCGGCGAGGAGCGCGCTCTCGTCGATCACGGTGCCGCGCCCGACGTTGGCGATGATGACGCCCGGCTTGACGCGGGCGAGCAGCTCTTCACCGACGAGGTGCGTCGTGCTCTCGGTGCCGGGCAGCGTGACGACAATCGCGTCGACCTCGCCCACGACATTGTCGACCTCGTCGAGCGGCACCATGCGATCGACGCCCGGGACAGGGTGCCCGGATCGGCTCGTGCCCCACACCCTCGCGCCGAGAGCCGAGAAGCGCTGTGCCGCCGCCGTGCCGATGCCGCCGAGGCCGAGGATGAGCACCGTCATCTCGCTGAGGTGCCGCATCTCCCAGCGGTCCTCCCATGTCCTGTCGGTCTGTGCGCGTCGGATGCGCGGCAGGTCCTTCGCGCCCGCAAGCACACCGAAGACCGCGTACTCCGCGAGCGTCGAGCCGTGCACGCCGGCGGTCGTCGTGAACGTGATCCGCTCGAGCTCGTCGCTCGTGAGGTCCGCGGCCTTCACCTGTCCGCCGCCGCCAGCGGCCATGATCTGCACCCACGCGAGACGAGAGTTCGCTCGTACGGTCCGCGCGAGGTCGGCGGGGCTGACGTCCGGGATCGAGAACAGCACGTCCGCCGAGTCGACGAGAGCGTCGAAGTCGGCCTGCTCGGCTTCGGTGCGCTTGTGCGCCGGATCGCCGCCGAAGTCGGCGGCCCATCGCATGGGGCGGTAGAGGCGGTGGTCTCGGATGAGCTCCACCCGGGGTTCGAGCCGTTCGATCTCTTGACAGAGCTCCTCGGCGAGATCCGTCGCGACGACGACGCGCACGCGTTCGGCTGATGCGTGCATGGTGATCCTGTTCTCTCGCGCCGTCGCCGTGGGGGCGACGGCTCTGGGGCTCGGTTGATCGCCATCAAGTCTGGCATGGCACACGACGTGCCAAGATTGCCAGAGAATTACGCAGAAAATTGGGCTGGAAAGATCGCTGATCGCCCAACGATGGCACATATATGGCAAATGCTCTTGCCGAACTTGTGATGGCGTTGTGACGTTGCATAACGGTCAGTCGGCGCGACGAGCAGCGCGAGATCCAACGGTGGAGGGTGAAGGCAATGACGCGAACTATCGACCTGGTCGCCGATCTCGGTGAGAGCTTCGGCGACTGGAACATGGGCGATGACGAGGCCATGCTCGACGTGCTCACTTCGGCGAACGTCGCCTGCGGCTTCCACGCGGGAGACCCGCGCACGATGGATCGCACCGTCGCCTCCTGCGTCGAGCGCGGCATCGCGATCGGCGCGCACCCCAGTTTCCCCGACCTCGTCGGCTTCGGCCGGCGGGCGATGGATCTCACGCCTCATGAGGTGCGCACCGACATCACATTCCAAATGGGCGCGCTGGGTGGGTTTGCCGTCCATCACGGCGCCACGCTCTCTCACCTGGCACCGCACGGGCGCCTCGGAAATCTCGTCGCGGTGCGCCGCGACTATGCGGAAGCCGTCGTCGAGGCGGTACTCGGGTTCGACGAGAACCTCATCGTTCTCGCGCAGGACGGCGAGCTCGCCACGGCCGCACGCGCTGCGGGCCTCGCGGTCGGCATCGTCGGCATCGTCGATCGCGCGTACAAGTCGGACGGCACGCTCGTGCCGCGCTCGCAGCACGGCGCCGTCGTCCACGATCCCGCCGAGGTCGCGGAGCGCTCAGTGCGCCTCGTGACCGAGGGCAAGCTCACGAGCATTGACGGCGTCGACCTCGACATCCGCGCCGACACCCTGCTCATGCACGGCGACAACCCCGGTGCGGTCGCCCTTTCGCGCGAGGTGCGCATGCGCCTCGAGGCGGCGGGAATCGAGATCGCCCCGCTCGATGCCGGAAGACTGCGATGACCGCTCACATCCGCATTCAGGCGACCGGCGAGTCGGCGATCCGCGTCACGGGCGTCTCTGGTGACACGGAAGAGGACTGGCGGGTCGTGCACAAGATCGCCCGTGCCGTCACCGTGCCGGGCATCGACGGTGTGAGCTGTGCGATACCGACCTACGAATCTGTTCTCATCGAGTTCGACCCCGAGAAAACGACGCTTCAGGCGATGCATGCCATCGTGCAGGCCGTCGCCGGCGAACTGGATCCTGATGGGCCGCTGACGCGGTCGCCCCGAAAGTTCGTTGTACCGGTGCTGTACGGCGGCGACTACGGCCCCGATCTCGCGGACGTCGCGAGCCTCACGGGCCTCAGCGAGGAGGCCGTGATCGCGGCGCACCTCGCGCCCACGTACGTCATCCGCTGCCTCGGCGCACCCGGCGGGTCGCCGATGCTCGATGGACCCGAGCTGCCCGTTCCCGTGCCGCGGCTCAAGAGCCCCCGCACGCACGTGCCGCAGGGCGTCGTTTCGATCGCGGGCCGCCAGGCGACCATCACCCCCGCGGCCGCCCCGGGCGGCTGGGCCCTGATCGGGCGCACGCCCTTCACCGTGCTCGACCTTGCCGCCGAACCGCTTGTGCCGTACGCACCCGGCGACTCGCTGCGCTTCGAACGCATCGACGAGGCCCGCTTCCACGAACTCCGGGGTCGGCGGCTCACGGCAACGGAGGCCGTCGCATGACCGCGCACATCACTGTCGCGAAGGCGGGCCGCGCGGCGATCACCGACCTCGGACGCCGGCGCGGACCGGGCATGGGCCTGCCGGTCAACGGAGCCCTCGACCAGTACTCCGCCCGAGTCGCGAACATCCTCGTCGCAAACGACGAGAACGCCCCGCTCGTCCCGATCGACCAGGCCGGCTACTTCGACCACGTGGCCCGCGGCACGGCGCACGACTTCCGGCGCGCCGCGATCACGATGCTCGAGTCCATGGGCATCTCGGTCGAGTTCTCCCACCACGAGGCGGGGCCGGGGCAGAACGAGATCGACCTGCGCTACGCCGACGCGCTGACGACGGCCGACAACCTCATGACGTTCCGCACGGTCGTCAAGGAGGTCGCGCTCGAGCAGGGCGTGTTCGCGTCGTTCATGCCCAAGCCGATGGCCGACCACCCCGGCTCGGGGATGCACACGCACCTGTCGCTCTTCGAGGGCGACCGCAACGCGTTCCACGAGCCCGGCGCCCAGTTCGAGCTGTCCAAGACGGCGCGCCAGTTCATCGCGGGCCTGCTCGTCCACGCGGCGGAGATCACCGCGATCACGAACCAGTACGTGAACTCGTACAAGCGCCTGTGGGGCGGGGCCGAGGCCCCCAGCTAC
>JBQDJW010000112.1:0-7349 GCA_052086425.1 Pseudoclavibacter sp.
CGCATGCCCGCGCGCCACTCAGCGGTGTTCAGCGGATGCTCCCCCGCAAGCCTGCGAGTCATCCTCACCCCGATCTCGGGGGCCGCGAGCATGATCCACGCGTTCTCGAACCCGGGTGCGTTGCCGCGGAAGAAGTCGAGGTGATCTACCATCCTGCGCCGCGACTCGAGTTCGACGATGCTCAGGTCTTCGACGTCGATGCCGCTGTAGCCGGAGAGCCGCGGCCCCATGAACACGACGACATCGTCGCGCCAGCCGACGTGGGGCGTGTCGACGAATCCGAGCTGCTCGCGCCCCTTCGACATAAGCTCGCGATGCCCCGCGACGTCGTTCGTCTTGAAGTCGATCCACCGCTGCATGTCGACACCCGCCCACGTGAACGCGTTGTTGACGCAGTGCTGCACGTTGCCGCCGGTGCCGTCCTTCTCGGCGTCGGTCACGAAGGCGCCGCCCGCCTGCGCGACGACGTCGAGGTCGCCCGTCGTGTCGACCACGACCTTCGCCAGGATCGCGCGCCGACCCTGCTTGCTCTCGAACACGGCGCCGCGCACCTCGTCGCCGTCCGTGATGGCGCTCACGACCCAGGAGTGCAGCAGCACGCGGGCCCCGGCCTCGACAAGGGTCTCGTGCGAGACGATCTTGAGCCACTCCGGGTCGATCATGGGCGAGCGCGTCACGGTGTCGCGGAACACGGAGAGGCGGTGCCGCCAACGCTCGACGTGCACGGGGTCTTTCGACCCCCACAGCTCTGGGCCGGGCCCGGCGAGCGCGCCCTCGGGGAGTCGGTCGAGCAGCTCGGCGCCGACGCCCGCGATGACGGGGGTGCCGCTCCAATCGGTCATCCGGTCGATCCAGATCACGAGGCCGCCGGTCGAGAGCCCGCCGAGGGAGCCGTATCGCTCGACGAGCGTGACCCGCTGCCCGAGCCTGCGCGCGGCGAGCGCCGCCGCGGTTCCCGCCGGCCCGCCGCCGACGACGAGCACGTCGGTCTCTTCGTGCACGGGGATCTCGCGGGCGGGCTCTGTGATCGTCAGCGGGTCGCCCGCCTCACCGGTCGGCTCGCTCAACCGGGTCGGCGCTGGTCGGTCGGCGATGCCCCCGGACGTGAAGAGGTTCGCGTTCGTCGCGAAATATGAGTCTTGGTCGCCGTCTCGATCGCGCTCGTCCATGGCCCATGCTTACCGGCGGGGACGCGCGGGGGCAACGGCTCCTTCCGGTGCGTGAAATCGCGAGGCGTCGGCACCCCGAGCGATCACAGCGCGGCCGCATGCCTGCGCGAGCGGCGTATCAGATGCCGGATGCGGTGAGTTGGGTCACGCAGATGGTCGCTCGAGCGGGTTCAGGGCGACCATGTTCGTCATGTTCGACGAACTCGGGCGACAAACGTGACGCAGATGGTCGCACCCGCGGGTTCAGCACGACCATGTTCGTCATGTTCTCGTCGCGGCGATGAGACGTCAGGGATGTGCCGCGGAAAGCGGCATCGCGCGGACTACGCCGCCGCGCAGGCCCCCGGGGAGCGCGCCACGGCCTGCGCGACGACGTCGGTCGCGAGTTCATCGCTCAGCGACGGCCAGTCGTCGTCGCCCGTGAACATGCACGAGCCGCCCGAGACGGCGAGCACGAAGTTGCCGGCGTCGAGCATCGCGTTCGACAGCAGCGAGACCTCGTAGTCGGCGTCGATCCGAGCGAGCGTCCCGACGAGCACCATCGTCGACGGCCAGATCTCGGTCTCGCGCAGGTCGTCCTCGATCGTGTCGGTCGTCGATTCCTCGAGGTCGGCGTCGAACGCCGTGAGCTTCGCGGTGATCTTCGCCTTCGCATCCGGATGTTCGATGCGGAGCGAGAGCGACGCGGACTGGTCGAGGTCTTCCGTGCTCGACAGCAGCGACGCTGCCGTCGCGACGTCGTCCTTGTCCGGAAGCGACGGCGAGGCGAACTCGGCCTTGACCCGGCCGTCGGCCGACGACATGTGCCATTCGCCGACGGACGCGCCGGGATCGTTGATGCCGCGCATGCTGTCGATCGTCTGCGTGCTCTGCTCGACATCGCTCGTGTCGAGCACGACGCCGACATAGCGGCCCGTCGGCGAGTTCATCAGCACCGGAGCGCCGCCAGTGGAGGGCGACTCTGGGGGCTGCGGCGCGTTCGTCGAGAGCGGCTGCGTGAAGGTGCGCACGGTGACGGAGGTCGCCCCCGTTCCGATGAGCTCCGCCCAGTACCCGGCTTGGTCGCGCAGCGCGTTCACGCTCGGCAGCGAGAAGTACGAAAAGACCGAGCCGTCCATGCGCATGTCGATCTGACCCGGGTAGATGCCGTCCGGAAGGTCGATGCTGCGCAAGTCGTTCGCCCGCACGGCGACGTCCTGCACCTGGTCGGGCGTCACGTCGCCCTCGAGCTGCACCGTGAGCGAGATCTGGGTGCCGCCCTGACCGGGCAGCATGGTCACATCATCGACGCCCGGCAGCCCCTGCAGTTCGCCCTCGAGCGCTTCAACCGCGGTCTCGGCGGTCTCGGGAATGGCCGATTCGCCCTGACCCGCGCATCCGGCAGCGCCGACGAGAAACAGCGCCGCGCACAACACGGGGGCTACTCGTCGCATTACTGACGCTTCCTCACGAATCGTTGAGTGATCAGGGGGTTGGGCACCGGTCGGGCCTGGGACACAGTACGTCCGCGCACGTGGGGAAACCCTGGAAAGGTCGTCGGAACGCCGACGCTCGGATGGCGCGTTCAGGCGGGCGGGCCTCGCTCGCCGAGAGCCCGGATGCGCACCGATTCGAGCGCACGGTCGTGCGCCAGATCAGTTCCCCGTCTGGTCGGCCGGCGCTGCGGCGGCGGTGTTGTCGCCCGCAAGGCCGAGACGCTCCCGCTCTTCACGCTCGATCTGCGCGTGCGTGCGCCGCTCGGTGCGGTCGGCGTTGATGAGGTGGCGCAGAATCACCCAGAAGAGCCCGCCGATCAGGATGGTTGGGGTCACCGACCAGATCGCGTTGCCCAAGAAGTCCATGCGGGCAAGTCTAAGCGACCGCGCTCTGCCGAGTTCCCGAGAGGGCCGTCCGCACGAAAGCCACGATCCCCGCGAGCTCCGCGGGCTCGACACGACCTTCGCCGGCCCGCACCCTCGCCCCTACTTGACGAGCGGGAACAGTACGGTCTCGCGGATGCCGAGGCCGGTGAGCGCCATCAGCAGGCGGTCGATGCCCATGCCCATGCCGCCAGATGGCGGCATGGCGTGCTCCATGGCGGCGAGGAACGCCTCGTCGAGCCGCATCGCCTCGTCGTCACCGCGTGCGGCGAGCGCCGCCTGCTCGACGAACCGGGCCCGCTGGTCGACGGGGTCGATGAGCTCGGAGTACCCCGTCGCGAGCTCGAAGCCGCGCACGTACAGGTCCCACTTCTCGACGACGCCCGGCTGCGACCGGTGCGCCGCCGTCAGCGGCGACGTGTCGACGGGGAAGTCGACGACGAACGTCGGCCGCTCAAGCGAGCCCTTCACGAAGTGCTCCCAGAGCTCTTCGACGAGCTTGCCGTGCGTCGCGGTTGCGGGCGGCAGCTGGACGCCGACCCGGTCGGCGAGCGCCTGCAGCTCGGCGACGGAAGTCTCGGGCGTGATCTCGACACCGGCCGCCTCCGACAGCGACGGGTACATCGCCACGCGGGGCCACTCGCCGCCGAGGTCGAACTCGGTGCCGTCGGCCCAGGTGACGACGTGCGATCCGGCGACCGCGAGCGCCGAGTTCTGCACGAGCTCCTGCGTGAGCTCCGCGATCGTGGTGTAGTCGCCGTAGGCCTGGTATGCCTCGAGCATCGCGAACTCGGGCGAGTGCGTCGAGTCTGCGCCCTCGTTGCGGAAGTTCCTGTTGATCTCGAAGACGCGCTCGAGCCCGCCGACCACAGCGCGCTTGAGGTACAGCTCCGGCGCGATGCGCAGGAACAACTCGGTATCGAACGCGTTCGAGTGCGTCGAGAACGGCCGCGCCGCGGCGCCGCCGTGCATGGTCTGCAGCATTGGCGTCTCGACCTCGATGAAGTCGTGCGCCGCGAAGGTCTCGCGCAGCGAGGCGTTGGTCTTCGCGCGCGAGACGACGGTCTCGCGGGCGAGGGGCCGCTGGATCAGGTCGAGGTAGCGGGCCCGCACTCGCGTCTCCTCGCTCAGCTCGCCGTGCATGTTCGGCAGCGGCCGCAGCGCCTTCGACGCCATGCGCCACTCGGTCGCCATGATCGACAACTCGCCGCGGCGGGACGAGATGATCTCGCCGGTCGCGAAGACATGGTCGCCGAGGTCGACGAGCTCCTTCCACGCGTCGAGCTGCTCCTGCCCGACCGCGGCAAGTGACACCATCACCTGAACGCGGTCGCCCGTGCCCGATTGGATGGCCGCGAAGCAGAGCTTGCCGGTGTTGCGCAGGTGCACGATCCGGCCGGCGACGCCGGCGGTCTCGCCGGTCTGCGCGTCGTTCTCGAGGCCCTCGTACCGCTCACGGATCTCCCGGACGCTGTGGGTGATCGGCAGCGTCAGCGGGTAGGGGGCGTGGCCGCGCTCGATGAGCTTCTCGCGCTTCTCGAGTCGCACCCGCTGCTGCTCCGAGAGCTCGGCGCCGCTGACCAGGTCGTCGCCGGCCTGCTCGGCGGCGTCGGGGTCGGGGGTCTGTGGTGCGGTCTCGTTCTGCGGCTCGTCGGCCATGCTGCTCCTCGCGGGTGGTTCGGTGGTCGGGCGTCCGCGCGGTGCGGATGCTCGACTCGCGACGGCCTCCATTCTCGCCTATTCCTCCGGCCCGGCAGCACCGCCGAACACGTCGGGCTCGCGCCGCACGGCGTCGATCGCGCACCACCAGGTCGCGAACGTGCTCGTCGAGAGACGCACATCGGCCGGGTCGAGGTCGTTCGATGCGGCGAGCCTCGCACAGAGGCCCTCGTACGCGATGGCCGTCGACATCGGCCCGGGCGCGCGGGCCTGCTCCCACAGTTCGAGGGCGGGGATCGAGGTCGTCCCGCTCGTGAACAACGCCTCCGCGCCGCCGACGCGACGGCTCGCCAGGACTTCGGCCGTCACGTTGAGCCGCACGATGCCGCAGAACTCCGGCTTCGCGGCGCGTGAGAGCCAGCGGAAGTAGCCGCTCACGCGGAATGTCTCGCCGGCTACCTCGCCGGGCTCGACGAGCGCTTCCTCGCGAAGTTCCCGCAGCATCCCGGCCATGACCACCTCGCGCAGCGACGGCGCGCCCTCGTCGGGGCTGCGCCATGACCCCGCGCGTCGCACGCTCGCCCGCCAGCGGTGCATCAGTGGCACGCGACCCGTGTGCCGCGTCACGTCGTGCCAGTCGAGCGAGCCAGACGAGCTCGCGGCGAATGCGCCCGGCGCGATCGAGTTGCGTTGGCTCTGCGCGACGAACACGACGCGGTCGTCGCTCGTGATGGCGAGCAGGCTGACGCCGACGATGTTCGCAACCCGCGAGCGCTCGAGCGAGAACACGTGGTGGTGCACGTCGGCGACGTAGGCGAGCGGGAGGCGGCGCCCGTTGTCGGCGACCGACTCCTCCCCCGTCCAGTGCCAGATCTCATTGCTCGCCTCGCCGTCGAAGTAGGTGACAAGCTCCATCGGCAGCGCGGCGCCGGCTGCGATGCGCTCGGCGGTCGGTTCCGCTGCGAGCCGCGCGAGCCTGCCGTTGAACCAGAGCGGCCGCACGCGTCGTTCGTTGCGCTTCGCGGGATCGCTGTTCGACTTCCACAGCGCGATCGACGCGACCTGCTTGAGGTCCGGCGGCAGGCGATACGGAGCCGCGTTCGCGACGATGCGCACGTCACCGGCCCGGCGCTGGAGCGCCTCATTGACGTCGCGGTCGAGCCAGACGAGCTCGCACCGCTCGTCGGCCTGTGCCGACGACGCGTCCCGCACCTTGCCAGAGACAAAGGGGAAACGCACGAACTCGCCGCCGGACACGACCGAGTCGCGCGCAGCCTCGCCCGCGGGCGCCGTGCGGAACGGGTAGGTGTTCGCCTCGTCTGGGTTTCGCGTGACCCGCGTCGAGACCCAGCGCTGGCGCAGGTCGTCGGTATCGACCGCGAGCAGCAGCAGTGTGATGACGGCACCGGCGGCGCCGACGATGATGCCGGGCACGGGGTCGAGTGCGCTCACGACAAAACCGAGCACGATGCCGAGCAGGCCGATCAGGTACTTCCACTCGGAGCCGTAGACGTAGTTCGTGTAGTCCCACCGCGCCCGGAGCCGGCGCCGAACCATCGAGAACCGCTGCCGCATGCGGGCGAGTCTAGGGGCCGGCGCGACAGCCGTTGCGCCGCGACAGCGGGTCAGGCGCCGCTGGGAGTCCCGGCGGGCTGATCCGGCCTGATCGGCGACTCGAGCGGTCGGTCGTACGACGGGTCGAGGGTGCTGCGGCGCGCCCACAGCAGATGATGCGACCGGTCGAGATCGTCGAGCGCCGCGGAATACTCGACGACGACAACGCGACGGGCGATGCGCCACTCCCCGTCGCGGCACTCGAACCGGTCGACGTAGCGCCCGCCGCTGATGCCGAGCGGCGGCTGTTGAGTGTCGGAACCGGGGATGATGCCGACAAGCAGCTGGTAATAGGTTTCGACGTGCGCCGTGTCGCCGTCGACGTCGAACGTCATGTTGAAGAGCAGGTGCTGGCTGAACGCCCGGAGCGCGTCGCGACCCTGCCAGTCCTCGATGAGAGCCTCGGCGGCCGGGTGGTACTCGATCGAGCCGCCGTGGTGATCAGTCGCGTCCGGGTGGAACACCGAGCGGACGAGCTCGAGGTCCTTTCGGTCGAGGCCCCGCGCGTAGCGGGCGAGGCAGTCTCGAATCTGTTCGCGGGCGATCAGTTCGCTCAGGGCGCCGTTCGGGTCTGCTGCATCCATCGATGCTCCTTTCGCTCGGAGCGGCCGCGGCGCGGCGCGCTGCCCGGCCGCGGCTCCGTCGAACGTGCACGAGCCCTCGCCGGTTCATCCAGTGAACTTCAATAGCACTATACGGCCCTTGTCTCGGCCGATCCGCGGCAACGGGGTAGCGTTTCCGCATTACTCGCCGTAATCTGAACATGAATACCTACATGTGAACATGACATCGTGCGCCTCTCGCACTCCGCACGTCGACTCGACGCCGAGCCGACGCGCTCGCACAGGAGGCGATCGCGCGCACAGACTCAGGAGAGCCAACACATGAATCAACGACGATTTCGCGCAGCGGCCGCGGCCTTCGCGGTCGCGACCCTCGCGATGACCGGATGCGCGGCGAACGCCGGAGGCGGCGGTTCCGTCGACTTCATCTACGCCATCGACGACGACCCGCGCGGCATGAACGCGCAGTTCGTGGGCGCGCCGAT
>JBQDJW010000113.1:0-7332 GCA_052086425.1 Pseudoclavibacter sp.
GGTTCAAGCCGCTCATGTTCGGCTTCATGGCGATCGGCTTCCTGTGGATCATCGTGTATTACCTGTCGAGCGGCCGCTTCCCCATCGCGGAGCTCGAGGCGTGGAACATCCTCGTCGGCTTCGGCATCGCCTTCATCGGCTTCCTCATGACGACGAACTGGAAGTCATAGCGAACGCGACGACGCCTCGACGAAGCGGGGGCGCATCCGGTGATCGGATGCGCCCCCGCTTCGTCGTTTCGGGCATTCTCCACAGGGTTACCCACAGGTGTGTAATTACACGCGTGTAGTTCTCCACAGAGACATCAACATGTGGACAGCGCCCCCGCGTACGCCGGCTACAGCACGACGGACGCGGAGCCGACCGTGTTCGCCCAGAGGAGCGAGGCCGCGAACAGAGCGACCGCGAGCACGCCGACGAGGGTCGCACCCGACGACCTGCGTTTCGTGCGGCCGTCGCTCGACACCGGCTGCGGGCCGCGCAGGTCGCGGCTCACGAGCCAGCCGGCGAGCAGCCCGATGAGGAGCCCGCCGATGTGGGCCTGCCACGAGACGCCGGGGTTGATGAATCCCATGACGACGTTGATGCCCACGAGTACGAGCAGCGAGGTCGTGTTCATGCGCGCCTGCCGCATCACCACGAAATAGGCGCCGAAGAGCCCGAAAATGGCGCCGGATGCTCCGACCACCGATCCGGTCGGCGTCGTCATCGTGACTGCGAGGGTGCCGCCGAGCGCCGCGGCGATCCACACGAGCGAGAACCGCAGCCGCCCGTACTGCGGTTCGAG
This sequence comes from Pseudoclavibacter sp., assembly GCA_052086425.1. Lineage (GTDB taxonomy): Bacteria > Actinomycetota > Actinomycetes > Actinomycetales > Microbacteriaceae > Pseudoclavibacter. The sequence goes on from JBQDJW010000113.1 coordinate 788, forward strand.
TACGCGCCCGAACAGCCAGAGCGTGAGCATGTTGAACAGCACGTGGAAGAGGCCGCCGTGCACGAGCGTGACCGTGAGGGCTCGCCAGGGCTCGAACTGGCCGTCGATCCAAAGGGTGACCGGGTTGAACAGCAGTTGTTGCTGCAGCCAGCCGCCGGTGAGGAACTGCACGCCGTATGCGACGACCGTGACGGCGATGATGGCGTAGGTGACGACGGGCGTGCCGAGCGCGGCGGCGCGGCTCAGCCGCGTACCGATGCTCGGCCGGGTCTTCGTCTGGGCGCGACGCGCCTCTGCGACGCAGGCCGGGCACAGCACCCCGACCGGAGCCGGTGTCTGGCAGTCGCCGCAGATGGTCTTTCCACAGCGCTGGCAGAGCACGAAGCTTTGCCGGTCGGGGTGCCGGTAGCAGAAGTTGTCAGCGCGTTCGACCCGCTGACCGTATTGGGGCACGGGCCGACGTTACGCCTGCGCGTCGGCGACCGGCTCGATCGAGATGCTCTCGATCAGGACGTCGCTCAGCGGGCGATCGCGCGGGTCGGTCTCGACGCGGCCGAGCTTCGCGACGAGCTCCTGCGAGGCCTGGTCGACGACCTTGCCGAAGATCGTGTGCTTGCCCTGCAGCCACGGGGTCGCGCCCGTCGTGATGAAGAACTGCGAGCCGTTGGTGCCCTGGCCGCCGCGCATGCCGGCGTTCGCCATGGCGAGCACGTAGGGCTCCTGGAAGTTCAGCTCCGGGTGGATCTCGTCGTCGAACGTGAAGCCGGGGCCGCCGGCTCCAGTGCCTGTGCGGTCGCCGCCCTGGATCATGAAGTCGGGGATGATGCGGTGGAACACGACGCCCTCGTAGTACGGGTCGTTGCGCTTCTCGCCCGTCTCGGGGTCGACCCACTCGAGCTCGCCGGTCGCGAGGCCCGTGATCACCTTGACGGTGTTGGGGGCGTGGTTGCCGTAGAGCTCGACCTTGATGGGTCCCTGGTTGGTCGTGATGGTCGCATTCGCGGTAGCAAGTGACATGGCGTCAATCCTTCCACGACGGGGCGACGGCAGCCCGGATGCCGCATCCGATGCATCATGGCGTTCGCCGCCCGCACAATTTCGCGGCCCGCGACCGCCACATCTCGAACGGTTCCACCGAATTCAGGTTGGAGCGCCCTCACGCATGCCAAGATTGACGCAGACCTGATCAGAGTATGGAGACACGCATGGCCCTCTCGAAGAAGAATCAGCGCCAGTTGAAGCGACTGCAGAAGCACGCGAGCTCGGTGTGGGCCGAGCAGCAGGCAGTTATCGAGCACGCCCGCCAGCTGCGTTCGGAAGCCACTGACAATGCCAAGCGCCTGCGCGACACCGAGCTGGTGCCGTATCTGCAGGGCGAGTACCAGTCGCGCGTGCTGCCGAACGTCGACCGCGGTCTCGCGATCGCCCGCGACGCCGCCGACGACGCGCGTGTGCGCTTCAACGGCCGCGTCGTCCCCGCCGCTGCGACCCTCGGCGGCTCGATCGCCGGTGCCGTCTCAAACCTCGCCGCGGGCAACACGGAGTACAAGGGCGCGGCCAAGAAGGCTCGCGGCTTCTCGAAGGACCTGGACAAGCGCGCCAAGTCGGCCCTCAAGGAGTACGACAGCAAGTACGCCAAGAAGGGCATCGGCGTCGGCGGCTGGTTCCTGATCGGTGCCGGCGTCGCCGCGGTCGCCGCGGTCGGCTACGCCCTGTGGCAGACCTTCCGCGCCGACGACGACCTCTGGATCGCCGACGAGGAGCTCGACGCCCCCGTCACGACGGTCTCCCCCTCGAGCTCGACGTCGTCGACTTCGGCCTAACCAACACGTCCACCGACCTCACGCGGGGGCATTCGATCTCTAGGCCGTGTTGCGCAACGGGCGACGACGGCGTGCTCGCCCGCCATCGTGCTCTCTGGAAGGATGGGCTGTTGTCTTCGCGGAAGGAACCTGCCGTGCCCGTTCTGAGCATTCGGCCGTCGATCGGAGCTGAAGAGTATCCGGCGCTCGCCGCGATCTGGCGTAGGGCCGTGGACACCACGCACGACTTCCTTGCAGAAGCGGATCGAGATGAGATCGAGGCCAGACTGCAGTCCGACTACTTTCCGGCAGTCGTGCTCTCAGTCGCAGAGCGTGATGGTCGACTGGTGGGCTTCTCGGGCGTGCTCGACGGAACGCTGGAGATGCTGTTCGTCGATGCGACGCAACGTGACGGTGGAATCGGCACCGCGCTTCTCTCCCGTGCGATCAAGGACTACGGCGTCACCAAGGTTGATGTGAACGAGCAGAACGTTTCGGCCGTGGGCTTTTATGCTCACCGTGGATTCGAGGTCGTCGGTCGCAGCGAGACCGATGAGGCCGGTCGGCCATACCCGTTGCTCCACTTGAGGCTCAGTAGGCCCTCCTGACCCGCTGATCGCTCGTCGCCGAAGCCGATCGGGCTGCCCTTCTCGTCGCGGACCAGGTGATTCTTCGTCATCTGGGACAAAGGGCCGATCACGGCCCACAACTCATCCGAGATCACATCACGCGACACGACCGCCACCCTCACCCGCGCGCCACCAAGACGGGTTCAGCAACACGCCCGAGGGGCCGCGTCGCCAGACCGCGCGTACCCGCACGCCATTCCTGAGAATTCACTTCATGCTATGGTCAGGAACCGTTCGAGTGATCGACTCGCGCAAAGCCGGGAAACCGCGCGCGGACGCCTGATCAGCGTCTTCGCCTTCCGAGTCGATCCGCTCCGCGCCTGATGGCACCGCGATGCGTGCCCGCAACCCGGGCATCCGCGGCGTCCTCGCGCGATCGCCGATCCACCGACAACCACGTCGCTGCCTGATCCGTGGCGACCGCGCGGCGGGGCGAGCGAACGTCGATGGGAGCGCGACGGCGCGGCCCGCAATCCGGGATTCCGCGCGCGATCTTCAGTGATCACCGACTCCGGCCCCATTGATCCGTACAACGCCGAGATCCGGCGCGAGCGAAGATTCGCTTCGCCCGCACCGCCGACTATCCGACAACGAGAGGGCTATACCCGAACGTGAGTGACACCGAGCCAATACAGTTGGGGGCCGTCGCCGTCATCGCAATGATGGTGATCTTCTTTGGCGGCACCTTCCTGATCTCCTACCGCATCCGACGCCGCCGCGAAAACGCCGACGACTACATGACGGCTGGAAACCGCATCGGCTTCGGCATATCCGCGGCGAGCATGACGGCAACGTGGATCTGGGCGTCATCCATGTACGCCTCCGCGACCGCCGGCTACACGTACGGCATCTCCGGCCCCATCCACTACGGGCTCTGGGGCGCCCTGATGATCCTGTTCATCTACCCGTTCGGTAAACGGATCCGTGAGGTCGCCCCGAAGGCGCACACGCTCGCGGAGGTCATGTACGCCCGACACGGGCGCGGCAGCCAGCTCATGCTGGCCGGTTCGAACATCGTGGGCAGCCTCATCAGCCTGATGTCGAACTTCATCGCGGGCGGGCTCCTCATCTCGATGCTGTCGCCCTTCAACTTCGTGCAGGGTGTCATTGCGATCGCGGCCGGCGTGCTGCTCTATACCCTGTGGTCCGGCTTCCGTGCATCCGTGCTGACCGACTTCATCCAGGTCATGGCGATGCTCGCGGCCGTCGTGATCGCCGTTCCCGTGATCTTCTTCGCCGCCGACTTCCCCGCGGTGTTCGAAACCGGAGCCGCGAACCTCACCCCCGAGCAGAGCAACTTCTTCTCGTCCGAGGCATTCATGCATCAGGGAGCGCCGTACATCGCCGCGGTGCTCGCCTACGCGATCGGGAACCAGACGATCGCGCAGCGTCTGTTCGCCGTGCGGAAAGATCTCATCAAGAAGACATTCATCACCGCGACGGTCGGCTACGGGGCGATGGTGATCGGCGTCGGGATGCTCGGCGTGCTCGCGCTCTACCTCGGTTTCGAACCCACGGGCGGGAACACCGACAACATCATTCCGGAAATGGCCGCAAGCTACCTGCCGTTCGCGCTGCTGTGCCTCGTGTTCGTCATGATCATCGGCGCCCTGTCTTCGACGGCCGACTCCGATCTGTCGGCCATGTCGTCGATCGTGATGGCCGACGTCTACGGTCAGAACATCGCGGGCAAGAAGCGGGCCAATCCCACCGTCATGATCTGGGTCGGCCGCCTCACGATGATCATCGCGACGGCACTCGCCGTGGTCTTCGCGAGCTTCGAGTTCAGCATCCTCGACCTGTTGGTGTTCGTCGGTGCGCTCTGGGGCGCGCTCGTGTTCCCCGTCATCGCGAGCTTCTATTGGAAGAAGGTCACGAACACGGGCTTCGTCGTGGGTGCGCTCGCCGGTATCGCCATCTTCATCCCCGTGCGGTTCGAACTCTTCCCCTACGACGGCGGATTCTTCGCACTCGCGATCGTGGTGGACGTGCTCTCGGTACTGGGCATCGGGGTGGTGCTCGGGCTCATGGCGTTCGGGTTCTTCGGCTTGCGCACCGCGTACATCGTCGGCATCGTTTCTGCCGCGGCAGCCATGCCGTTCGCGGTCGGCACCCTGCATGAGTACGCCACTCTGAGCGGCTCGCTCGTCGCCTACTCGGCGAGCACGATCCTGTGCTTCCTGCTGTCGTTCCGGTCAAAGCGCGGGTTCGACTTCAGCGTCATCAAGGATCGCACGGGTGACTTCGACACCCGGAACCAGCACGCACTCGGCGACGAATCCGAGGACGGCAACGCATCCGAGGGGACCGACGCCGTCGACGCCGCACCGCACCGCGCGGACGCCCGCGGCTCGAGTTCCACCACGAAGGAGTAGTCAATGAGCACCATCGCCTTAACCGTGTACGTGTTGGCCTTTCCGGTCATCGTGCTCGGCGTCATGATCGTCATCGGCCGCGCGTTCATCAAGGAATGGATCGAGGCCCGCAAGGAAGGCCGCAGCCTCATCTAGGCGCTGTCCTGGACCTGCCGACGCAGGTCCAGGGCCCGACGCGGATTGTGCCCGCCCGTCAGCTCACGAGCTCGGGTGGGCACAGTCCGTCGAGCACGACCGACATCACGACCGTCCCGTCTCGGCCTCTGCTCAATCGGGTCGCGTGTTCCGCTCCGCAGATGAGGTGCTGAATCTGCGCCGCGCCCCTCGTCGTCCGTTTGAATACACTGAGCGGCACGCCACGCAATAGACGAGCCTCGCGTGCCGCTGAGCGTACGCAAATTGCGGGGATTCCGGCGAATCTCTCCGCGGTGACACCGCGCACACGCCGTCAGTCGGTGAGACGCCCGTTCGTGGGCTTCTCGGTGAGCATCCGCAGACCGACGCGCACGAGTGACACTGTGCGCAGCTCGGCGAGCTCGTCGAGGTCGAACCAGCGGGCCTCGTCGGTCGAGCCGCCGACCTCGTGCCGAAGGTCGCCGCCGATCACGGACGCGCGGTACACGATGCGCAGTCCCTGCATGGGGCCCCGCCCGCCGATGAGACGATCCGAACTCTTGATGATGATCGAGTCGATGCCGAGCAGTTCGTCGATCGAGGCGTGATAGCCGGTCTCTTCCCAGATCTCGCGGACCGCGCCTTCCACCGGGTCTTCGCCGGGCTCCACGCCTCCGCCAGGCAGGGTCCAGCCGCTGCGCCCGCGATCGCGCCAATGGGCGAGGAGCATCCGGTCACCGTCGATGATGACGCCGTAGGAGGCGAGCCGTACGTGCACGGAATCCTCCAGGTGTGTGTGACGGAACATGCCGAACCGATGGTACGCGGCCGTCGGTGGGGCGACCGTCACCGACGCAGGATCCGCCTGGCGACCGAGTTGCCGAGGAACTGCGCCACCTGCACGATCACGATGATGACGAGCACTGCCGCGATGATGATGACCCACTCGTTGCGACGGAAGCCGTCTTGCACCGCGTAGGTGCCGAGACCGCCGCCGCCGATCCAGCCCGCGACCGCCGACATGTCGACGAGCGCGACGAAGATGTAGGTGTAGCCGAGGATCAGGGGCCCGAGCGCCTCGGGGATGATGACGCTCCACACGATCTGGAACCGGCCGGCGCCCGCCGAGCGGGCCGCCTCGACGACGCCGGGCGAGACGCTGAGCAGGTTCTGCTCGACGATACGGCTGATGCCGAAGACCGCGGCGACCGAGATCGCGAAAATGACGGGCGGATTGCCGATGCCCGTGCCGACGACGACCCGCGCGAACGGCACGAGAATGACGAGCAGCAACAGGAACGGAATCGGCCGCACGAAGTTGACGATGACGTTGAGCACCGTGTGCACGGTGCGGTTCGCATAGAGGTTGCCCGCTCGCGTGAGGTACACGCCGAGGCCGAGCGCGAGCCCGCCGATGCCGCCGCCCGCGAGGCTGATGACGACGATGAAGAGCGTCTGCCAGGTTGCATCGGCGAGGGTGAGGAGGAACTCTCCGAGATCTGCGCCGCCGAACATCAGAGTGCCCCTCCCCCGAGACCCATGCCCGCGCCGGCCGCGCCGGGCCGTTGCGAGGATTCGACTCCCGCTGCGCCGGAGACCGGCGACGCTGTGTCGGCCGGGCCGGA
>JBQDJW010000114.1:0-7295 GCA_052086425.1 Pseudoclavibacter sp.
AGGCTACCCCTGGGGAGTCGATCCATGAGCTTGTCGAGCGTCGATCCCTGAGCTTGTCGAAGGGTCGTTTCGACAAGCTCAGCGACCAGGGCCGAAGGTCTCAGCGACGTGAGCCGACGCGCTCTGCGCCCGCGCGACCCCGCCTGCGAGAGAATGGCTCTGTGACTTCGAGCCGTTCCGTCCGAGACCATCTCAGCAGGGCCCGCGTGCGCCTGCGCCCCGCCGCGCGCACGCGCGCCCTGCTGACCGGGCTCGTGACCGGACCATTCAGCGCGGCCGGGGGCGGGTTCGCGTTCGTCGGCATTCCGCAGCTGTTCTCGGGCGGCGGCGGCTCGTCGTGGGTCTTCTCCGGCGTCGGCGTGCTCTCGATCGTGATCGCGTCGATGCTCGGCATCCGCCTCATGCGTCCCCACCATCGAGGCACGCGCTCCGCGATGCAGGCGGTCGTACTCGTCGGCCTGCCGCTCGGGTTGCTTTCGCAGTCGATCATCGCGAATGTCATCGTGCAGCTCGCGATCACGGCGGGCCCGGGGCTCGACCCGTCGCCGTGGCTCGTGTTCCTCGCCTCGTGGGGCGCGGTCGCCGCGCCCGGACTCGTGCTCGGCCCGCTCGCGGCGTGGTGGACTGCGCACCTGAACCGCTACCTGCCGAGCGAGCTCGCGCACGACGAAGACCGCGCCGCGAAGTACGAGGAGACGACCGTCACCGAGTGAGCGGGGAGGGCCCGCAGCGGCCGCTCCGCCCGGTCGTACCCGCTACGGCAGCAGCGTCGGCGTGCCAGACGATCCGTCGGCTTCGCCCTCGAGCTCAGAGCGCCGCGCGCGCTCGAGGTAGGGCTCGGCGTTGGCGACCTGCCCCTGCAGGCTCGTGATCGTCGTCGCGAAGTTGTCGTTCGCGGTCTTGCGGAACGTCTCGACCTCGTCGAGCGTCGCGAACAGGTTGTCGTAGGCCCGCTGCAGCGTCTCGATCGAGACGCCCGAGTTGACGGCCTGCTCCTGCACTCGCCCGGCGTTGTCGCGCAGCAGCTGGCTCGTTCGGTCGATCATGGCGTTCGTCGTGCGGTTCACGGCGTCGATCTGGTCGAGCACGATGCGCTGGTTCTCGAGCGCCTGGGCGACGATGACGGCCGTGCGCAGGGCGGTCATCGTGGTCGTCTTGGCGCGCTCGACGCCGTCGACGAGCTTCAGGTTGTTGTCTTGGATCAGGTCCATAGACAGGTACGACTGCACAGACACGGCCATCTGCGTCTGCACGTCCATGCGGCGCTGGCGCACGGCGAACAGCACCTCGGTCTCCATCGAACTCGCCGCCTGCTCGTCTCCCGAGGTCTGCAGGGCGGCGATCTTGTCGTTGACGGCGCCGTCGAGCTCCTCCAAGAGGGCGTCGAGCTTCTTGAGCTCGCCCATCGACTCCCACAGGGTCTTGCGCTCGACAGCGAGGGCGGCATTGTCGCGGCGAAGCATGTCCTGCCCGCGGTCGAGAGCGAGCAGGATCGTGTTGATCTGCTCCTGGTTCGACTCGTACTGGCGGAAGTAGCGCTGCATCTTGTTGCCGAACGGCAGCGCCCGCGAGAGGCGCGAGAGGAGATCCTGCTTGTCCGGCGAGAGGTCTTCGACCGAGTTGCGCAGGTCGACCAGGGTGCCGGCCACGTCTGCCTGGTGGCCAGAGCCGCCGCCCTTCGCCTGCTGCAGGCTGGTCTGCAGGAAGCGGTTCGTGGCGTTCGACGATGCCGTGATCTCTTGACGAGCGACGTTCTGAATCGCGCGGATCTGCTCCATGAACTCGGGCGTCTTCGGCTGGAGCGAGGCGACGTGGCTCGCCCACGAGCCTGCACGTTGCTTCAGGTCGAGCAGCTGCTCCGGCGGTACCTCCGGCAGCATATCCGTCGATTTCGCGGGCTCGACCGCCTCGACGGGCGGCTTCGCGTCGATGACCTCGACTTCGGCGGGGGGTTCGAGCTTGCCGTTCATGCTGACACTCCGTTCTGGCCGCTTCGGCCGGATGCGCGATGGTCTTCTGCGGCGTTCGTCGCCGCGTATGGGGGAGCCCGGTTCAAGGATGCCGCGGTCACCGGGGTGCCGAGGTCGAGAATCGCGGGGGTGCGAGCCTGCGCGAAACGCGAGTGCAGGAACGCCGAGTGCTGCGCCGCGTCGCGGCTGACGCCGCGGACGACGTCTTGTTCGATCTGCTCGAGCGCCTCGCGCAGGATGGCCGATTGTTCGTCGAGTGCCGCGACGTTCTGCTCGACGCTCTCTCTCGCGCCGCTCCCGCGGAAGCTCGCGTGCATCCTGTCGTTCTCGATCGCGAGGTTCACGAGCGTCGGCAGGTAGTCGGTTGCCAGCCGATACAGGGTCTGCACGTCGCCGTCGGCTCGTTCGCGCCCGGCCAGTGCCGGCGTCACGGCGAGCGTTCGGATGCCGCCGAGCATCTCGGCGATGCGCTCGTCGAGCCCGCTCGACGCCCACAGCGCGCGCGACGTGAGCCGATTCATCTGCTTCGACATGGCGTCGGCGCTCTCGCGGCTGGCCGCGAGGTAGCCGTCGGTCGTCGTCGGCTCGACTCTGACGGTCTCGAGCTTCTGGGCGGCGCCCGGAAGCGTCATGAGGCCCATGCCGACGCCGAGGACGGCGCCGAGGCCGACCGCGAGCGGAATCGCGGTGCCGAGGAACCAGAGCACGCCGCCGGCGACGATGAGCGTCGCGCCGCCGGCGAGGAGGGCCTTCGCCCATCGATTCACAGGTACCCCCGGATCTCCTTGAACACTGACGCGAGGCTATCGCTCGACGCATCAAAGGTTCGTCCACCCGTGACGTTCGCGAGCTCGTTCATCTCGTCGACGTCGGACTCGCCAAACAGAATGACGTACACGGGGATCGACGAGGCGTCGGCGTTCTGCTCGACGAAGTCGCGGTACCACGATTCGAACTCGCCATAGGAGGGACCCTCGTTCGACTCGCCGTCGGTGAACAGCACGATCGAGCTGATGCTGTCGTCGCCGGCACTGTCGACCGATGAGGTGTACGAGTCCTGCAGCGTGCCGAAGATGTTCGTGCCGCCGAACGGCTGGTAGTCGTCGATCGTGCTGTTGATGTCGCCTATGGCCGTCTCATAGCCAGAAGGATCACTCGGAATCTCGGTCGAGAAGGTGCTCTTGACCCCGCTCGCGAACTCGATGTACGTGATCGTCTCGCGCGGCTGGAAGCGCAGGAAACCGGCCGAGGTGCCCTCGCCGACGTCGCCGGAGAGCACGGCGAGCGCTTCGCGCAGCTCGTCCATGCGTCCGCCGGACATCGATCCGGATGTGTCGATCGCGAAGGTCATATTCGAGGGCTTCTTGACGTTCGACACCCACGCGTCGAGCAGGGTCTGCACGGTCTCGAGGCGGGCGGGGAAGGGGAGCTCGAAGATCGAGGCGTCGAGCTCTGGCGGCGTCGCGGTCGTCCGGCGGTGCGTGAGGTCGGCGATCTGCTGCTGCACGTCGGGCTGCGTGAGGTAGTCGACCATCGCCGTGTACGCCTCGCGCTCCTCGTCCGTCGCCCCGCTGAGCAGGGCGAGCGGGTAGTCGCTCGTGACGACGCCGTCCGACGGGATGACGATCTGCAGCTGCGCGCCCTGGTCCGCGAGGCCTGCGAGGACTGACTCGTAGTTGAAGATCGCGTCGGCCGCGCCACTGTCCTCCGCGAACTTGTCGGCGAGCCAGCCGCTCGAGCCGGCCGCAAGCGTCTGGCCGGAGGCGAACGTCTCGAGCGCGGGTGTGACCGTCGCGATGTCGGCGTCGGCGAGGACGGCGCCCGTGCCGCTGAGCGCGGTCGCGGCCTCGACGAGGGTCGTGAAGCCGCTGTTCGACGCGATGGGGCTCGTCATGCCGTACGTGAGCTCGCCGGCCTCGACCGCGTCGACGACTTCCTGCCACGTCGGCTGCTGCTCGGTCGTCCATCCGAGCGAGGCCGCGACGTCGGGCTTGACGCCGAGCACCACGGGGGAGCGCATGATCGACGTCTCGCTGTCGACGACGGCGTCGCCCTCGGGGAAGAGCGACAGGTACCGGTTCGAGGGGAACCACGACGCCTGCCACGGGAGGGCCTCGCCCGAGCCGAGCACCGCCTCGGTTCCGTCGAGCGTTCCCATGAACTCGAACTCGACGCTGACACCGGTCGCGGCCGTCATCTCGTCGAGGATCGGCTCCATGTCAGCGACCTCGCTGCCCGCGACGATGTGCAGGTCGGCCGTCCCGCCGCCGAAGCTGCAGGCCGTCAGGGCGAGGGGGGCTGCGACGAGCCCAACGGTTGCGGCGGCGACGTACCTGACGCGTCTTGCGAGGTTCACGGCGTGGCTCCAGGGGTGGTGTCGGTCGAGTTCTCTTCTGGGGCTGAGGTCTCCGGCGTCGCGGGAGGCGCGCCGGAGAGGTCGTAGCTTTGACCGATCTCGGTGAGGAGGTAGTCGAGCATCTCGTAGTTCGGCTCCTGCGCGACGTTGACGAAGTCGCCCGTCGCCCGGTAGTCCGACTCGATTCCCGCATCCGCGAGGAATTGGGGGAAGACACCGGAGTTCTCGCCGGTCGGGCGGAAGCCGTGCTCCGCGAGCAGCGCCGCGAGCTGCGGGTCGGTCTCGAGCAGCCGCATGACCTGCTCGCCGTTCTCCGAGAACGTGACGCCGGAGTGCTGGCTGAAGATCGTCGGCGTCGGGTAGGCGAGCACCATGCCGTCCGAGACGCGCGAGTTCTCACGGAGCTGCTCTTCGAGGAACTGACCCTCGTAGATCATGACCATGGGAACGGCGCCCATGCCCTGCGTCAGGTAGTCCTCGAACGGGGCCGCCGACGACGAGCCTGAAAACCCCTGCGCCGTGAAGAGGCGCTCGAGCAGCGACAGGTTCGCGTCGGCCGTCGCGCGATCGGAGATGACGGCGTTGCCGTTCAATACGTAGGCCGCGAGCGCGAGGTACATGCCGGCCGAGTTCGAGGTGCGGATGTCGGTCGAGGTGATGAGCACGTTGCGCGGCGACGGGTATGACGGGTCGGCGCCATCGAGCTCGTTCCACCGCGTGTCGCTCTCGACGAGTTCGAGGTACGCCGCCATGTCGATCTGCCAATGGCCCGCCGCATCCTGCAGTGCCACGCCGTTGGCTTCGAGCAGGTCGACGATCGGCTGGAAGGTCGCGATCGCCATGGGAGAGAAGAACGGCTGCGTCGTGCCGATGGCGCCATCGACATTGGTCTGGATGTTCGTGGCCGCGATCGCGGAGGCGGGGAACGCGAAATCGTTGTCGGCGAGCCCGTCGAGCGACGCCATGCGCCACGAGCCCGAGGTCGTCACGGTCACCTCGAGGCCGTGCTCCGCGAACACCTCGCGCACGCGCTCGTCCTCGAAGAACGATTGCTTCTCGCTGCCGACAACGCCCTGCACCTGAGTGGTGCCGGCGAACGGGTTCCCGCCGCCCGAGCGGCCGATGCCCGTGAGCTGGAGGACGATCACGGCGATCACGCCGATCGCGAGGAGAGCGATGCCGATGTAGTGGGGAGCACGGAGTTTCATAGGCGCCCTCGGATCCTTTCGCCGGCGCGCGAACGCGTGCCGGTGGGCGCATATTAGGGGGCGAGATGAAACGGTTGAAGACGCGTCGAAATGGGTGCGCGACGAGCGAAGTCTGGCGCTCGGATGATGCACCGAATGCGCTTCATCCTCCGCACTCGATGCCGGCGTGATCTGGGTGACGTCGCCGGTGCTGCGGTGACCTTACAGTGAGGCTCCGGGTGGTCGGAGCGTCACCGTCGGCGAGGCAGCGTTCCGCGCGCGGCGACGTCAGTGTGTCGTCGGCACCGCCCCGACGAGGTCGCCGCGGCGCGCCTCCTCGGCCTCGAGCTCGCGCACGATCGGGATGACCGTGCGACCGAAGTGCTCGATCTCGTCGGCGAAGTGCAGCACGCCGAGCAGCATGATGTCGACGCCGCGGCGCTTGTACTCGAGGATGCGGTGCGCGACCTGCTCCGGGGTGCCGATGAGTTTCGTGCGGAACCCGTCGTTGTACTGCACGAGGTCCTCGAACGAGCTGTCTGCCCACATGCCGCGACCGTCGCTCGTTGACGCGCCCGCCGTCTGCACCGAGGCGCGGAAGCCCTCGACGCTCTCGCGGTCGGCGTTCTCGATGATCTCGCGCAGCTGGGCCTTCGCCTCGGCCTCCGTCTCGCGAATGATCGCGAAGCCGTTGAGCCCGAATCGCGGGGCCGGCCGGCCGGCGGACGCGGCGACCGAGATCACCTCGTCGTGCTGCTCCGTGAAGCCGTCGAAGTCCTTGCCGTTCGAGAAGTAGATGTCGCTGTACAGCCCGCCGTTGCGGCGCGCGGCGGTCGAGTTGCCGCCCTGGAAGATCTCCGGATGCGCGCGGCGGGCGGTCGCGTAGGGCCCTGGCCGCAGCGACGCCTCGTTGACCCGGTAGAAGTCGCCCTTGAACGTGAATGGCGCCTCGTGGGAGTTGAAGAGGCCGCGCACGACCTGCAGGAACTCGGCGCTGCGCCGGTAGCGCTCGTCGTGGTCGAGCCACGGCAGCCCGAAGCTCGTGTACTCGTCGCGGAACCAGCCGCTGACGACGTTGATCGCGGCCCGACCCTTCGAGAAGTTGTCGGATGAGAGAACGTACTTCGCGAGCGCCACGGGCGACCATAGCTCGGGAAGCACGGCCTGGATGACCTTCAGCCGCTCGGTGCCGAGCAGGAGCGCAAGGCTGATCGCCGCCGCGTCGTGCTGCTCGGCCGCGCTGTAGCTCGAGAGAAACCGCACCTGGCTGAGCGCGTAGTCGAAGCCGACCTGCTCCGCGGTCTTCGCGAGCCGCACGTTGTCCTCGAGCTGCCACGAGGTGCGCTGCTCCACCTTCGAGACGACGAGGCCGCCGGAGACGTTCGGCACCCAATAGGCGAACGAGATCGGGTCTGGCGCGGTATCGAGGTCGACGGTCATGAGGGAGCTCCTGGTGGTGCGGTGGATCGTGGGCATCACGGTAAGTCGGTGCGGCGCCTCATGGCGACGTTCGTTGCCGGAGGTTACGGTCGGCGCCCCCGATACGCTTGGCGCACCCTCGGCGATTGGACGCATCGTGACGCACTGGCGCATCCGCGATTTTCACCCCGGCGATCTCGACGCGCTGCTGCGCATCTGGGAGCAGCAGCGCCGCACCGTGAGCGAACCCGTGTACGCGCTCGGCGAGGTGATCGCGTCAACACGAAAGGACACGGCGGTCGCGGCCGTCGTCGACGACGAGGTCGTCGGCGTCGCGGTCGCCCGCGCGGCCCACGATCAGGG